>NZ_JBKFBD010000015.1:0-115127 GCF_053345975.1 Microbacterium sp. C23T
CCCCCCCCCCCCGCCCCGCCCGCCGGCCCCCCGGCCCCCCCCGACGCCGTGAGCGTCGGCGACTATCACGTGGCGCACGAGGTGGGCTATGCGCTGACCGGCCACCGCACGGACGATGAGGGGATGCTGCGGCTTCTGGCCGCGTGGCCGGGTCAGCGTCAGCGCGTCATCCGCCTCATCGGCGCGAGCGGTGTGCGAGAGCCCCGGCGCGGCGCGCGCCTGCACCCCGAGGACCACCGCGACCGCTGACTCTCCGCGCGTCCGCGTCGCGGTCGCCGCGTCCACCGACAGGATGGACGCATGATCGAGTCTCTCCACGGCCTGCCGGACGGCGTCATCGGGTTCCGCGCCGTCGGCGCCGTCGACGCATCGGACTACGTCGGGTCTCTCGACCCGGCCATCGACGCGGCGGTCGACGCCGGTCGCAAGGTCAACCTGGTCTACGTCCTCGGCGACGAGTTCGAGCGCTACTCGCTCGGCGCCCTCTGGCAGGACGCCAAGCTCGAGGGCAAGCCGGCCCACGTGTGGGGGCGCATCGCGCTCGTCACCGACCACAGCCTGATCGGCGAGGTGATCCACGGGATCTCGTTCCTGTTCCCCTGCGAGCTGCGCATCTTCGCGGTGTCGGCGCTCGACGACGCGATCGCGTGGGCGGCGGAAGGGCCCACGGAGGCCTGACGCGCGGACTCCCTTGTGGATGTCGGAGGTCAGGGCGACACTGGGACGCGCCACGCGGCCGGGCGCGGCATCCACCACCCATCTCAGGAGTTCGACATGCCCAGCCTCAACCCGTATCTCTCCTTCAAGAACGAAGCCCGTGAGGCGATGACCTTCTACCAGAGCGTGTTCGGGGGCGACCTCGACATCTCGACGTTCGGCGAGTACGAGGGGATGGTGCAGGACCCCGCCGAGAACGACCTCGTGATGCACGCGCAGCTCACCAGCCCCGACGGCTTCATCCTCATGGGCTCCGACACGCCCACCGGAATGAACTACGAGAAGCCGGCCGGCATCTCCGTCTCGGTCAGCGGTGACGACGAGTCCTCGCTGCAGGGCTTCTGGGACAAGCTCGCCGACGGCGGCACCATCACGATGCCGTACGACACCCCGCCGTGGGGCGGCAAGTTCGGCATGCTCACCGACCGGTTCGGCATCGACTGGATGGTCGCGGTCAACGCCCAGCAGGCGTGAGACCGGAGCGCGGACCCCGGCAGGAGCCGGGGTCCGCGCTTGCTCGACGCAGGGCGCGAGCGATCAGGCGTAGGCGCTGTCGTCGACGGGCGACGGCGCGGGGCCGAGTGCTTCGAGCTCGGTCCACACCTCGTCGGGGATCGGCGTCGCGGCGAGCTCGTCGAGCTGCGCGAGACGCTGCGCCGACGAGATGCCGACGATGGTCGAGTCGACGAGCGGCGACCGCAGCGAGAAGTGCAGCGCCACCGCCGGGAGGCTGACGCCGAATGAGGCGGCCACGCGCTCGAGGCGCGACACCCACTCCTGCAGTTCGGGCGTGGCCGGACGGTACCCGTACATCGCACCTTCGCGCGTGCCGGTGGCGAGGATGCCGGCACCGAACGGCGCCGCGTTGAACACCGTCATGCCGCGCTCGCGCGCGTCGGCGAACACCGGCGCGGCGGAGTGGTCGACGACAGTGAAGCGGTTGTGGATGAGCACGGCGTCGAAGACGCCGGTCTCGACGTACCGGGCCATCATCCCGACCGGCCCCGCGGCCACGCCGATCGCGTCGACGCGACCCGACTCGCGCAGCTCGATGAGCCCCTCGACCGCGCCGCCGCGGCCGATCGCCGCGTCGAAGGTGACGGTGTAGGGATCATGCAGGTGCAGCAGCGGCAGACGGTCGACGCCGAGGCGCGTCGTCGTCTCCTCGAACGAGCGCAGAACGCGGTCGCGGTCGAAGGCGCCGGTCTCGGGATCGCAATCGACCTTCGAGATGACGCGGGTGGCGGCATCCGTCCCCTTCCGCGCGATCGCGAGGCCGAGCACCGCCTCGGACCGCCCGCCCGCGTAGTTGTTCGAGGTGTCGATGAAGGCGTGGCTGCTGTCGAACAGCTGCTCCGCGAATCGGACGGCGGCGTCCTCTTCGGGGGAACCGGGCTCGGTGTCGCGGCCGAGAGGCGACGTGCCGAGCGTGAGCGGGCTGACGTTGAGGGTCATGGCGTCCGTTCCGTATGGGGTGGTCCTTCCAACCTACCGAGAGGCTCCGGACCACAGGCCGCCCCTGGGCTCCGCCGCGGCCCCTAGGCTTTCGACATGACCACGACGCGGAAGGGCTGGACGCGCGGGCACTCGGGCTGGGCGCTCGGCACAGCCCTCATGTTCACGCTGGGGATCGTCTTCGGGCTCATCTGGGGCAACCTGCTGCTGGGGGTGGTGCTCGCCGCCGCGGTGTCGATCGGCTGGCTCATGGCCTACGAGTCCTGGCGCGGTCGCAGCGTCGGGCTCGAGAATCGCGACGACGACGGAGCCCAGCTGTAGGGTCGCGCCCGCCCACCCCTACCCCTGACCGCCGCCGCGTCGTATGGTGAGCGCCAGGAGGTGGTCCGCCATGCAAGCGAGCGTCGGCGATCGCGTAATCATCCACGGCCGTGTCGTCGGCGCCGTGGAGCGCGCGGGTGAGGTCATCGAGGTCCGCGGCACCGGGGACACCCCGCTGCTCGTGGTCCGCTACGACGACGGGCACGAGGCGATCCTGTCGCCGGGAAGCGACTGCGAAGTCCGGCACGCGTCCTGAGGGGCGCGCCGGACCCGCCTTCGGATCGGCGCCGTTCAGCCGAGCAGCTCGTACCGTGACGGCTCCGCGCCGAGCACGTGCTCGCCGAGGAACGCGAACACCGTCTCGTACCAGACGACGGCGTGCTGGGGCTTGAGCACCCAGTGGTTCTCGTCCGGGAAGTACAGGAATCGGTGCGGCATCCGGCCGTCCTCGTCGGCGTGGTGCTCGGCGAGCTCCGACCAGAGCCGCAGCCCCTCGCCGACCGGCACGCGGTAGTCCTTGTCGCCGTGCACCACCAGCAGCGGTGTGCGGATCTCGCGCACGAACTGGTGCGGCGAGTGCTCGATCATCGCCTCGGGCGTGAAGATCCGCTGCCAGTACTCCGAGCTGTCGGTGGTGCCCGAGAACTGGTCGAGCGCCCAGAGGCTCGCGTGGGTCACGATAGCCCGGAACCGGTCGGTGTGGCCGGCGACCCAGTTCGCCATGTAGCCGCCGAACGATCCGCCCATCGCGGCGGTGCGCGTCTCGTCGATGTCGTCGCGCTCCTCGACGGCGTCGGTGATCGACAGCAGGTCGGTGTAGGGCTTCCCACCCCAGCTGTTCCAGCCGCGCGCGATGAAGTCCAGGCCGTAACCGGTCGACAGGGCGGGGTCGGGCAGCAGCACGGCGTACCCGCGAGCGACCGCGAGCAGCGGCGCCCACCGCCAGCTCCACGCGTTCCAGCTGTTCAGCGGACCGCCGTGGATCCACAGGAGCAGCGGCGCCGGCGTCTCGGCCGACGCGCCTTCGGGCAGCAGCAGCCAGCCGCGCACGCGCGCGCCGTCCTCGGCGGTCGTCTCGACCTCGGTGATCGAGCCCGGTGCGGCCGGCGTCGGCGCAGGGGATGCGAGCGGCGTCACCGCGCCGTCGCGTGCGATGCGGACCGGATGCGGCGGCACGACCCACGAGGAGCGGAGTGCGACGACCTCTCCCGTGCCGCGGTCGACCACGACGTTCGAATAGGCGAAGTTGTCGTCGGTGAGCTTCTCGGGCGCGCCGCCGTCGGCGGGGATGCGGAACACCGGTCCACGGCCGTCGTGGTCGGCGGTCGCGATGAGCGCCGTGTCGTCGGCCGCGAACGCCAGCGACGACGCCCAGTGGTCCCACTCGGCCGCAACGCGCCGTGCGCCGCTGCCGTCGATGCCGGCGAGCCAGATCTCGGAGTCCGTGGGCGCGACCGGGCCGCTCTTGACGGTGCGGACATACGCGATGCGCGTGCCGTCGTGGCTGATCGCCGGCGCCTCGTAGTCCACGCCGACCTCGTCGAACAGCGTCGTGCGCTCACCCGTCGCCGTGTCGATCGCGACGATCACCCGGCGCCCCGCGCGCTGCTCACGGTGATCGAGCGATACGACGAGCGTCGACCCGTCCGGTGTGAGTGCGGCTTCCGCGTGGTCGAGCGACCGCACCGGCTTCGGCGTGAGGTCGCGCGGGCGCGGCAGGGTGGCCGGGTACGGCTTCTCATCGGATGTGGATGCCGCGGCCTCGGCGTCCGTGCCGGGGGTCGAGGCATCCACTTCCGACGCGTCCGCCGCCGCCGTGTCGGCCACCGCGGCGGCGATGGTGTCCTCGAGGGCGTCGATGTCGATCGCGAGCAGGTGCGGCTCGGCGGGACCGAGGTCGTGGTCCCAGTAGCGCACGGGGTAGGTGTCGTGGAGGATCGCCGACACCTTCTTCTCCTTGCGCTTGGCGCGCAGCGCCGCCTCGGCCTCGAGCGTGTCGGCGCCCGGCAGCAGGGAGGCCGAGATCACGAGCCGTGCGGAGGCATCGGCGGTCGCGGCGATGCCGTCGACCCCGCCCGCCAGTCGCGTCACGGGGCGGGCTTCACCACCGGTGGCGGGCAGCAGCCACAGCTGGCCCGACTCGTCGTCGGCGTCGCCGTCGGCATCGGGGCGGGCCGAGACGAACAGGATGTCGCCGGCGGCGGTGAACGCGGCGCCGGCCTCGCCCTTCGCCGACCGCGTCAGCCGTCGGGGCGTGCCGCCGCCCGTCGCCGGCACCGCCCACAGCGACCGGTCGTAGCCGGTGCCGTCCTTCTTCAGCGCCGCGACGGTGAGCACGGCGGTCTTCCCGTCGGGCGAGAGGGCGAGCGCCTCCACCCGCGGAAGGGCGATGTAGTCGGTCAGTGAGTCGAACGGGGTGGAGTTCGTGGGGGACGCCATGCGGTCCACGCTAACCGACGCTCCACGGACCGCGGAATGTCGATCCGTCAGCTCCCCCACTGCGTGAGCTTGTCGGGGTTGCGCATGATGTAGACGTCGGTGACCCGCCCGTCGCGCACCTCCAACGTCACCAGCGCGCTGGGCTCGTCGTCGATCGTCGCGAGGAAGCCGAGCCCGTCCGGCGTCTCGATCGCGACGAGCACCGCGTCGGGCTCCAGTCGCGGCAGACCGAGGAGGAACCTCCCCACGCGGTCGGCGCCGCGCACCGGGCGCAGCGCGGCCGAGACGCGCCCGCCGCCGTCGGAGCGCAGCACGACGCCGGGGTCGAGCACCGCGACCAGGGCGTCGAGCTCGCCGGTGGTCGTCGCCGCCGCGAAGGCGCGGGCGACCGCGTCGTGCTGCTCCCGCGAGGCCGCGCCGGTGCGGCGTTCCTGCACGCGCCGCCGCGCCTGCGACGCGAGCTGGCGCACGGCATCCGGACTCCGCCCCACCGTCTCGGCGATCTCGGCGAACGGCACGCCGAAGACGTCGTGCAGCACGAAGGCGACGCGCTCGGCAGGGGTGAGCGACTCGAGCAGCACGAGCAGGGCCATCGAGACGGAGTCGTCGAGCGTGACCTGCTCGATCGGATCGAGAGGGACGGATGCTGTGAGCGGCGAGTCCTGCGGCACGGGCTCCGGCAGCCACTCCCCCACGTAGCGCTCGCGCCGGGCGCGCGCCGAGCCCAGCATGTCGAGGCATACGCGTCCGGCGACCCGCGTCAGCCAGGCGGCCGGGTTGCGGATCGCGGTCCGCTCCTCGTCCGACAGGCGGAGCCAGCGGACATACGTCTCCTGCACCGCGTCCTCGGCGTCGGCCACCGTGCCGAGCATGCGGTAGCAGAGACCGAGCAGGGCGCGGCGTTCGCCCTCGACCTCGTCGGTGGGAGGCATCCGTGATCCCTTCTCGATGTTCCGACGATGCGTGCCGGGTGATTGTGAGCCGTTTCCCTCACATTCTGGCGTGCCGCGTCGTCGGACTGTCGAGGATCCCCGATCGGGGACGAGAGGAGTGATGTCATGAGGATCGCGGTCGCCGGAGGCACGGGTGTCGTCGGAAGCCATGTGGTGGAGGCGGTGCGGGCGGACGGGCACGACGCGGTCGTGCTCAGTCGCGGCACCGGCGTCGATCTGACCACCGGGGCGGGTCTCGACGCCGCGCTCGACGGCGTCGATGCGGTCATCGACACCGCGAACGTGTCGACCCTGTCGGCGGATGCCGCGACGCGGTTCTTCGAGACCGCGACCGGCAATCTCGTCGCGGCGGCCGGGCGGGCACGCGTTCCGCACGTGGTGCTGCTGTCGATCGTGGGGATCGACCGGATGCCGTACGACTACTACGCCGGCAAGCTCGCGCAGGAGCGCGTGGTCGAGGCGGCATCCGTGCCGTGGACGATCCTGCGCGCGACGCAGTTCCACGAGTTCGCCGCGCAGCTGTTCGACCGTGCGAAGGTCGGGCCGCTGCACGTCGCGCCGAGGGCGCGTGTGCAGCCCGTCGCCGCCCGCGAGGTCGGCGCGCACCTCGCCCGACTCGCCGCGGGCGCACCCCAGGGGCGTGCCGCGGACCTCGCGGGACCCCGCGAGGAGCGGCTCGACGACATGGTCAAGGCGTATGCACGGCGCACCGGCCACGGCGGCTGGATCCCCTCGGTGAGCCTGCCGGGTGCGCAGATGAAGGGCATGCGGGCGGGCCTCGCGCTCCCCGGCGACGGCGCCGTGCTCGGCGTCCAGCCGTTCGCGGAGTGGCTCACCGAACTCGGCTGAGCCCATCGGTATCTGAGCGGCGCCAGCGCGCCTCCCTCCGATCGAGGCGGCGCGCTCGTCGGGCCGCCTCGTGAGCGGCTCGGGTGCGAACTCTCCCCCGAGCGGGCCCGAGCCGCTCGTATCGTGCGGCGGGACCGCGGGTCTACGCTGGGCGGGGGTCGGGGTCACACGCACCAGGAGGATTCGTGAGACTCGCCATCGCCGGCGGCACCGGCATGACAGGCGGGCACATCGCGGAGATCGCGCGCGGGCGCGGCCACGATGTCGTGAGCCTGTCGCGCCGCACGGGGGTCGAGCTCCTGAGTGGTGCGGGTCTCGCCGGCGCCCTGGACGGGGTCGACGCGCTGATCGACGTGACCAACGTGACGACCGCGAAGCCCGACGTGTCCGTGATGTTCTTCGCCGGCGCCACGAAGAGCCTGCTCGCGGCCGAGCGGAGGGCCGGCGTCGCGCACCACCTGGTGCTCACGGTCGTCGGCGCCGAGGCCGCGCCCGACGGCTACTACGCCGGCAAGCTGGTCCAGGAGCGACTGGTCGCGGATGCCGACGTGCCGTGGACGGTGCTGCGCACGACGCAGTTCCACGAGTACGCGGCGATGACGTACCACCGCGGCCATGCCGGCACGCACGTGGCGCCCTCCGGCCGTGTGCAGCCGGTGGCCGTGCACGAGGTCGCGGCGCACCTCGTCGACCTCGCCGAGCAGGGCCCCGCGGGGCGCGCCACCGACCTCGCCGGACCGCAGGAGGAGAGCCTCGCCGACATGGTGCACCGCTACGCCCACGCGATCGGGCACCGCACGCCGGTTCCCGTCGTGAACACCCCCGGCGCCTTCGGCCGTGCGCTCCGATCGGGCGCGCTCCTCCCCGGCCCCGAAGCGATGCGCGGCACCCAGACCTTCGCCGAATGGCTCGACGCCCTCCCCGACGCGTGAGAGGGGAACGGATGCTGCGACCCGGCGCATCGCGCGGGGCCGCAGCATCCGTCACATCTCTTCGTGGGTGTTCGGGTCGCCGTCCCACAGCCGACCGCGCTCGAGCGCGCTGATCGCGGCGAGCTGGTCGTCGGTGAGGGTGAAGCCGAAGACGTCGGCGTTCTCCCGCTGCCGGTCGGCGTCGGCCGACTTGGGGATCGGCGTGCTGCCGATCTGCGTGTGCCAGCGAAGGACCACCTGCGTCGGCGTCGCGTCGTGCACCGTCGCCAGCTCGGTGAGGATCTGCTCGGTGAGCAGCTCGCTGCGCTTGGCGAGCGGGCTCCAGCTCTCGGTGCGGATGCCGTGCGTCGCGTGGAATGCGCGCAGCTGCGCCTGCGGGAAGTACGGGTGCAGCTCGACCTGGTTCACCGCGGGCACGACGCCCGTCTCCTCGATGAGCTCGCTGAGCTGGTCCTCGGTGAAGTTGGAGACGCCGATCGAACGGACGAGACCGAGCTCGCGCGCCTCGATCAGACCGCGCCACGTGTCGACGTACTTGCCGACGCTGGGGTTCGGCCAATGGATCAGCTGCAGGTCGATGTGGTCGAGGCCCAGCCGATCGAGCGAGCCCTTGATGCTGTCGACCGCCTCCTGCCGGCCGTGATGGCGACCGGGGATCTTCGACGCGACGAGCACCTTGCCGCGGTCGACTTCGCTGCGGCGGACGGCCTCGCCGACCTCGCGTTCGTTCTCGTAGTTGACCGCGGTGTCGAGCAGGCGGTAGCCGGAGTCGATCGCGGCGACGATGGCCGCGATCCCCTCCTCGCCTCGCAGGTCGTAGGTGCCGAGGCCCAGCTCGGGGAACCAGGCGCCGTCGTTCAAGGTCACGGTGGGGATCGCGCTCATGGCTCCATCCTGGCCCGGCTGCGCCGCGCGCGGCGCGTGTCGCGCGCGGGGCGTCACGGACGGTCGTCGACGTCGAGGGTGCCCTCGGTCGCCGCTCGCTCGTCGGCGGCGGCGCTGTCGATCCGGTCGTCGTCGAGGTCGGGGTCGAGCGGGCGGTCGTCGTCGAGCGTGGGATCGAGCATCCCGTCTGCGTCGTCGGCTGTTCCGTCGGCGACCGTGGGATCGTCGTCGTCACCGAGGGGTGCGGGGATGAGCGGCGGCTGGTTCGACATGGCGTGCTCCTTTCGCTGCCACGACCGTATGGGCGATCGGACCCGGAGGCGGAGGGGCTTGCGCCGCGGCGGGACGACGGTTAGTGCAGCCGGGACGATGAGATCGCACGACTGCACCTCGAGGCGCGGCCAGGTGGTGCTATCGCGCGTTCTCGCGGGGCAGTCGGCGGCTCACGAACTCACCGGGACCGATCCGGGCCGGGCGCCGACCAGAGCCTCGGCGGCGCGGGCCGTGCGGGCGGCGAAACGCGTCGTGTCGGTGCCGCGCGCGAGGGACTGCGCATTCAGTCCGTCGATCATCCCGATGAGCTCCCACGCCACCTCGCCGGGCTCGGTCGTCGAGAACGCGCCGGTGCGGCAGCCGTCCTCGATGATCGACTCGACGAGCGTCTGCCACCGTTCCATCTGCGCCGCCACAGCGCGCGCGAGCGCGTCGTTGCGGCGGGCCATCGCCCAGCCCTCGACCCACACGACGGTGAGCTCCTCGCGCTCGCCGTCCATGAGGGTGTCGATCAGAGCCCCGAGCCGCGCCGCCGGATCGGCGACGGCACCGACGACGCGTTCGACGTCTCGCACCTCCTCGTCGACGAGGTCGGCGTAGACGCGGGCCACGAGGTCGTCCATCGTCGGCTGGTAGTGGGCGACGAGGCCGGAGGCGACGCCGGCCCGCTCGGCGACGGCGCGCAGCGTGAGGGCGCTCAGCCCCTGCTCCCGCGCGATGGCGGTTGCGGCCGCGATGATCTCCGCGGCCCGCTCGGCAGGAGCCTTGCGGGTGCGCGGCCGGGACGATGTGCTTGACATGGTCTCGCCAGCATAGGTATCTTTCCTATTGATCGCTAGATCAATTACTTCGCGAGGCGCATCGACCGCCACCGCGACAACGCCGAACGAAGGGGCGACGATGGCCTGGAGGATGCCGCACGAGGGCGATCCGCACGAGCGCACGTGGATGGCGTTCCCGAACGAGGGGCCGACGCTCGGCGACGACCCTGCCGAGCAGGAGCGCTTCTACGCGGCCTGGAGCGCGGTGGCGAACGCCGTCGCCGGCTTCGAGCCGGTGACGATGCTCGTCGATCCGTCGAAGGCCGAGCGCGCCCGGCGAATGCTCGACTCCGCCATCGACCTCGTCGAGACCCCGGTCGACGAGTTCTGGTTCCGCGACCACGGCCCGACGTTCGTCGTCGACGACGAGCGCCCCGGCGCGCTCGGCGCCGTCGACTGGATCTTCAACGGCTGGGGCGCGCCCGAGTGGGCCTCGTGGGAGAAGGCGGCGCAGCACGCCCGCTTCACCGCTGACCTCGTCGGCGCCGAGGTGGTGAGCTCGCTGCTCGTCAACGAGGGCGGCGGCATCCACGTCGACGGCGAAGGCACGGTGCTCGTCACCGAGACGGTTCAACTCGACCCGCGCCGCAACCGCTTCGCAGACCGGGCACGCGTCGAGGCGGAGCTCGCCCGCACGATCGGCGCGACGAAGGTCGTGTGGCTCCCCCGCGGCCTGACCCGCGACTACGACGAGTTCGGCACGAACGGCCATGTCGACATCGTGGCCACGATCCCCACGCCCGGTCGCGTGCTGCTGCACGCGCAGCAGAATCCCGAGCACCCCGACTTCGAGGTGTCGCGTGACCTCCGCGCCTTCCTTTCGCAGCAGACGGATGCCGCGGGCCGAACCTTCGAGATCATCGACCTGCCCGCCCCTGAGACGCTCCGCGACCACGAGGGGTTCGTCGATTACAGCTACGTGAACCACCTGGTCGTGAACGGCGGGATCATCGCGTGCGGCTTCGGCGAGGAGCGCGCCGACGCGCAGGCGCGCGACATCCTCGAGGCCGCCTACCCGGGCCGCCGCGCCGTCACGGCCGACGCCCGCCAGATCTTCGCGGGCGGCGGCGGGATCCACTGCATCACGCAGCAGCAGCCGGCGGTGGCCCGGTGAGCCGCCGCTACCCCGTCGTCGAGAAGACGATCGCCGAGCTCCGCGCGTCCCTCGACTCGGGCGCAGTGACGAGCGTCGAGCTCGTGGACGCGTACCTGGCCCGGATCGACGCCTACGACGCCCCCGGCACGGCGACCGCGCTCACCGCGGTGGTCGTGCGCAATCCCGACGCGCGGGCCGAGGCCGAGGCATCCGATCGCCGTCGCGCCGCCGGGCACACGCTCGGGCCGCTCGACGGCATCCCGTACACCGCCAAGGACTCGTTCATGGCCAAGGGTCTGACCGTCGCAGCGGGCTCGCCGGCGTTCGCCGACCTCGTCGCGCAGCGCGACGCGTTCTCGATCGAGCGACTGCGCGCGGCAGGAGCCGTGCTCATCGGACTCACCAACATGCCCCCGATGGCGAACGGCGGCATGCAGCGCGGCGTCTACGGCCGCGCCGAGAGCCCCTACAACGCCGAGTACCTGACCTCGGCGTTCGGGTCGGGGTCGTCGAACGGCTCGGGCACGGCGACCGCGGCGAGCTTCGCGGCGTTCGGCCTCGGCGAGGAGACCTGGTCGAGCGGCCGCGCCCCCGCCTCGAACAACGCGCTGTGCGCCTACACCCCGTCGCGCGGCGTGATCTCGGTGCGCGGCAACTGGCCGCTCGTGCCCACGATGGACGTCGTCGTGCCCCACACCCGCACGATGGCCGACCTACTCGAGATCCTCGACGTGATGGTCGCCGACGACCCCGAGACCCGCGGCGATTTCTGGCGCGCGCAGCCCTGGATCGCGATCCCGGATGCCTCGGCCCTGCGCCCGGCGTCGTACCCGGCGCTCGCGTCTGGCGATGCCGACGCCGCCGCCGCGACCCTCGCGGGGCGCCGGTTCGGCGTGCCGCGCATGTACATCAACGCCGATCCGGACGCCGGAACCGACCCTGACGGCGGGATCGGCGGACCGACCGGCACCCGCATCGAGACCCGGCCCTCGGTGCTCGCGCTGTGGGAGAGGGCCCGGCTCGACCTGGAGGCGGCCGGCGCCGAGGTCGTGGAGGTCGACTTCCCGGCCGTCACGAACTACGAGGGCGACCGCCCGGATGCCCCGACGCTCACGACGCGGGGGCTCGTGACCGAGGAGTTCCTCCAGCGCGAGATCGTCGACCTGTCGGCGTGGGCGTGGGACGACTTCCTCCGCGCCAACGGCGATCCGGCGCTCGACCGGCTCGACGACGTCGACGGCGCGACGATCTTCCCGCACCCCGACGGCGCGCTGCCCGACCGGTACACCGGCTTCGACGACGACATCGCGACCTATCCGGCCCAGGTGCGCGAGCACCCCTACCGCTCGTTCGCCGACATCCCCGAGATCGCCGATGGTGTCCGCGGCCTCGAAGAGACCCGGCGCATCGACCTCGAGGACTGGATGTCGATCCTCGGCCTCGACGCCGTGCTCTTCCCCGCGGTCGCCGACGTGGGCCCGGCCGACATGGACGTCAACGAGGCATCCGCCGATCTCGGCTGGCGCAACGGCGTGTGGGTCGCCAACGGCAACCTCGCGATCCGCCACCTCGGCATCCCGACGGTCACCGTGCCGATGGGGACGATGGACGACATCGGGATGCCGGTTGGCCTGACGATCGCCGGTCGCGCGTACAGCGACACCGACCTGCTCGCCTGGGCCGCGGCGTTCGAGGCCCTGCGGCCGCGCCGCACCGCTCCTCCGCGCACGCCCGAGCTTCGCCCCGGCGGGTCCGACACCGGAGAACGATGAAGCTTCGCACAGCTCTCTCGAGGGAGACGGATGCTGTGGCCCGCGGCCGCGGACTCGGCACGGCATTCGCGCCGCAGTACGCGAAGACGGCGGCCCTTTACCTCGCGCACTTCGCCGAGCTCGGCATCGGGGAGCGCGACGTCAGGACGATCGCGGAGCGCAGTCGCACGGCGCTGGAGGCGTGGGCGCCCGATCTGGCGGCCGAATCCGACGCGATCGCGGATGCAGCAGGGATCGAGCGGTGGCGGCTCGCGGCGGTCGGTGCGCGCACCGAGATCCTCGCGGTGGCGCCGCCCCGGGTCGGCGAGTGCTCCACCGCCGTGCATGTGGGCGCCGGAGTCGCGGCCGAGTCCCTCCAGACCTGGGACTGGCACGACTTCCTCGTGCCCGAGGCACTCCTGGTCGAGTTCCGTGCGACGAGCGGACTGGACGTCAAGATGTTCACCGAGTTCGGGACCCCCGGCAAGATCGGTGTGAACAGTGCCGGCGTCGGACTGCACTTCAACATCCTGTCGCACGAGTCCGACTCGGCGGCAGGCGGCGTTCCCGTCCACGCAGTCGCGCGCCGCGTGCTCGACGAGGCACGGTCGATCGACGACGCACACCGCATCGCGGCGAGCGCCGCGGTCAGCGCATCCACGGTGCTGACGGTGTTCGACTCGAACGGGTCCGAGTCCCGAGCGATGGCCCTCGAGCTCTCGCCTGCAGGGATGGGTGTCGTCGAGCCGGGGTCCGACGGCTGGCTCTTCCACACCAACCACTTCCTGAACCCCAAGCTGTCGGAGGGCGACACGATGTCGGACGAGACGACGGTGGTACGCCTGGCGCACCTCGACGGCGTGCGGGCCGAGCTCACCGGCCTCGACCCGACCGCGCGCGCCCTCGCGGTGTGCGGCGGACAGGGCGCCGCAGCCGAGATCTGCATGACGCCGGACCCGACGCTCCCCCGCCTCGACCAGTGGACGACCCTGCTCACGGTCGCGGTCGACACCGAGGGCTTCGCGCTCGGCGTCTTCCCCGGCCGTCCCGACGAGGCGGCGGCCGCAGGCCTCGCCCGCTTCTGACCCGCAGCGTCAGCGCAGCCCCGAGCGCAGGTCCCCCCCGGCCCCGCCGACCGCGCCGCCCGCCGACGCGGCCGGGGTTGCAGCATCCGCCCCGTCCTCGTCGGTGTGGAGCGACGGCGGGGCCGCGGCGTACGCGTCGGAGAGCTCGCGGTAGGGCTTGGACACGAAGGCGAGCAGCACGACGAGAAGGAGCACAAGGCTCGCGCCGACGAACGCCAGCGCGATGCCGCGGGCCTCACCCTGGCCGAGCAGCCAGCCCCACGCCTGCTGGCCCTCGGGCGAATTCATGTACGGGATGAGCCAGAACTGCGCGATGGGTCCGATGAGGAATGCCGAGACCGGTGCCGCCGCGGACTCCACGCTCGCGGCGAAGCCGAAGACGCGTCCCTGCTTCTCGAAGGGCACGACGCGCTGCACGATCGTCTGCTCGGAGGCCTCGGCGATCGGCATGAGCGCCATGAAGATCAGGATGCCGAGGCCGTAGAGCCACCACCACTCGCGGATCGCGAAGGTCATGCCGAGCAGCGCGATGCCGATGTTGACGAGCAGCATCGTGCGCACCGGGTTCTTGCCCAGGCCGAACTTCGCCACGAGCGCGCCGCCGATGATGAACCCGAAGCTCGTCACTCCGAGGACGATCCCCCACATCTCGACTGAGAAGAGCGTGAGTCCGTACGGGTCCATGAGGGCCATGAAGACCCCGCCCACGAGGTTGTTGAACGTGGAGAAGAGGATGAGGGCGAGCAGCCCCGGCACGACCATGACCGCCGGGATCACGCCCTTGAAGCCGAACCCCTTCGGCGCCTCCCCCTCGACGTGGGCGACACCGCGCTCGGGGATCGGGACGAAGATCAGGTGGATCAGCGCCACGCCGGTGGCGGCGATCGCGATGGCGACCGTCCAGCCCATGCCGAGCAGCCCGATCGACAGACCCGAGAACACGCTGGTCACCATGAAGGCGATGCCCTGCACCGCGCCGACGAGACCGTTGGCCTTGTCGCGCCGGTCCCCCGGCACGAGCAGCGTCACCGTCGTCGACAACGCGATGTTGCGCAGGTTCTCGACGACCCCGCCGATGAGGATCACCCCGGCGAACGCCCAGAACCACGGACCGGTCCAGTCGAGCAGCGCACTCTCGGGGAACGCCAGGAACATCGCCCCGGCGACGACGTACGCCGACACCGTCACGATGCTCGAGAGCAGCATGACCGACTTCTTCTTCATGCGGTCGACGATCACGCCGAAGACGACGCCGAAGACCGCGACGAGCAGCATGTACGAGCCGCCGATGACTGCCGTCGCGAGCACCGACTTCGTCTCGAGATAGACCCAGAACGTCAGCGCGAACCAGAGGTAGCTCGAGGTCACGTTGGCGAGCGCGGTGTTGACGAGCACCTGGTAGAACGCGCGGAGAGTGCGCGCGTCGGGATGGTGCTGGACGGGATCTTCGGATGCTGCGGGCCCGGCAGGGCTCGGCTGGCTCATGACGATTCCTTCGGCGTGTTCGCGGAACAAGCAGTGAGGGCGAGGGTCTATGGTGAATGTGGACACTGTTCACATTCGGTGTTCACAACGTACACACCCGGCCGGGAGGACGCAATGACTTCGCCCCTGCGTGCCTATCATCACGGCGACCTCCGACACGCCCTCATCGGCGAGGGCCTGCAGCTCGCGCGCACCGGCGGCCCGGCCGCCGTCACGCTGCGCGAGGCGACTCGCGCCGTCGGCGTCTCACCCAATGCCGCCTATCGGCACTTCGCCGACCGCGACGCCCTGGTGCGCGCCGTCGCGCGCGAGGCGCAGCTGGCTCTGGCCGCCGCGATCACGTCGCGCGTCGAGGCCACGCCGACCGGTCTCTCGCCCGCAGCCGCCGCGACCGAGCGGCTGCGCCGCGTCGGCCTCGCGTACATCGACTTCGCGCGGACCGAGCGCGGCTGGTTCGAGACGGCGTTCTTCACCCAGGACACCCACGCGAACGACGGCATCGTGACCCTCGACGACGAGATCGTCGCCCCGTTCCGGCGCCTGATGGACACGCTCGACGCCATGGTGGAGGCCGGCGCGCTGCCGCCCGACCGCCGCCCCTACGCCGAATGGGCGTGCTGGTCAGCGGTGCACGGGTTCGCCGACATCGCCGTGCACGGCCCGGTGCGGTGGCAGCCGGCATCCGTCATCGATGCCCTCGCGGCGTCCGTCGTGGAATCGGCCATCACGGGCGTCCGCGGCACGCCCGCCCCACCCTCGTAGACTTTCGCCCATGCCGCCCTCGCCGGAAGCGACCACGTTCTCGCGCCCGTCGATGGTGGGGCGCGGGTTGTCGTGGATCGCCGACTACGTCTACGCCGGCCGCCGGCAGCTCGCCGTGCTCTCGCTCCCGTGGGCGATCGGGCGACCGCGCCCCGCTCCGCCATCGTGGCGCCGCGGCGACCCCGCGCTGCCCGAGGTCTATCTCATCCCGGGCGTGTACGAGCACTGGACGTTCCTGCGCCCGCTCGGCGACGCGCTCGCGGCGGCGGGCCACCGTGTCACGGTCGTCCACGGCCTGGGCGTGAACCGCCGCACCATCCCGTCGACCGCCGACCGCCTCGGCGAGCTGCTCGCCCGCACGCCGGCCCCCGATGCCGGCCGTGTGCTCGTGGCCCACAGCAAGGGCGGGCTCATCGGCAAGCACCTACTCGTCTCGTCCGGCGCCGCCGCGCGCGCCGCCGCGGAGGCGTCAGCGGGCGGCGACCCGGCCGAGGGCGCCGCGGCCGCTCCGGACGGCGGGCGCCCCCTCGGCCTCCTCGGACTCGTCGCCGTGGCGACGCCGTTCGGCGGCTCGCGGCTCGCCCGCCTCTTCGTCGTCCCGAGCATCCGCGCCTTCAGCCCCAAGGACGAGACCATCCTCACCCTCGGCCGCGAGAAGTCGGTCAACGGCCGCATCGTGTCGGTGTTCGGGCCGTGGGACCCCCACATCCCCGAGGGGAGCGCCCTGGACGGCGCGACCAACATCGCGGTGCCGACGTCCGGTCATTTCCGGGTGCTCGGCGCGCGGTCGACCGAGCGCGCGGTGCTCGACGGCATCGCCGTGCTCACCGGAACGCAACCCGCGACCTCGTAGCCCTGGTCACACCTCGGGGCGGTGCGGCCACCAGGCCGGCAGCAGCGCGAGATACACGCGGAGGAAGTCCTCGACCCGCGGAGACGGATGCCGCAGCCACCCGTCGATGATCCCCACCGTGCCGTCCGCGAGGAAGCGGGCCGCGGCGGCCTGGACGGTCGCGGTGCTCACGCCGTCGACGTCCACCGGGATCCGGACGCGACCGCGCTCCAGGAGCGTCTCGGTGGTGCCGCGGAAGTGGCGGCCGAGCATCGCGTGGAGCGCTCCCCCGCCGTCGGCGAGTTCGCGGCGGTAGATGTCGACGTGCCGCAGGATGTGGTGCAGCACGCCCTCGGTGACGGTCGCGACGGCGGTGGCCGCATCCGCCGGATCCTTCATGAGGTCGCTGCGCAGCACGTCGAGCTCCGCGGTGAGCGCGGCCTCGACGAGCCCCTGCGGCGAATCGGCGTGCTCGTAGAACGTCGAACGGTGCACGCCGGCCGCGTCGGCGAGCTGGGTCACCGTCAGGCTCGAGATCGGCTGATCTGCCGCGAGGGTGAGCGCCGCGGCGTACAGGCGGTCACGGCTGCGCTGCTTGCGGGGATCCATCGCGCCTCCGGGGAATCTTTTCGACAGGTGTAGGTTAACTCATATATACCCGACAGATGTCGGAGAAGTGATCGGCGCCACGCGATGACGCCACCAACGGAGGTAATCATGGCTACGTACGATGTCGCGGAGCGTTCCGCGATCGTCACCGGCGCAGGATCCGGCATCGGCCGGGCGGTCGCCCTCACCCTCGCCGCCAACGGCGCAGCGGTCCTCGTCGCGGACGTGCGACAGGAGGCCGCGGACGCGGTCGTCGCCGAGATCACCGGCGCGGGCGGCACGGCCGCCGCGTTCGTCGGCGACGTGTCGGACCCCGCGGTCGGGCAGGCGGCCGTCGAGGCCGCAGAGGCCCTCGCTCCCCTGCGGATCGCGGTCAACAACGCCGGCATCGGCGGCGCGGCGGCACCGGTCGGCGAGTACCCGATCGACTCGTGGCAGAAGGTCATCGAGATCAACCTGAACGCGGTGTTCTACGGCACGCGCGCGCAGGCGCCCGCGATCGCGAAGAACGGCGGCGGTTCGATCGTCAACATCTCCTCGGTGCTCGGCTCGGTCGGCATCCCCATGTCGTCGGCGTATGTCGCGTCCAAGCACGGCGTCGTCGGCCTCACCAAGAACGCTGCGCTCGAGTACGGCACGCAGGGAGTGCGCGTGAACGCGGTCGGCCCCGGCTTCATCCACACGCCGCTCGTCGACGCGAACCTCGACGCCGACGCGCAGACGGCTCTTGCCGCGAAGCACGCGCTGGGCCGCCTCGGCGACCCGCAGGAGGTCGCGAACCTCGTGGCCTTCCTCGCGTCGGACGCCGCCACGTTCGTCAGCGGCAGCTACCACCTCGTCGACGGCGGATACGCCGCGCAGTAGCAGCCGTCGCGCCGGAACCGGCGGCCCGCGTGCACCCGAAGCACGCGGGCCGCCTCCCATTCCGCGCGATGTCTACAGCTGCGGCGGGGTCCAGACCAGAGTGTGTCCGGTCGCGGTGAACATCTCGTTACCGGCGAGCTTGCCGGTCGTGGTCGACTCGAGCACGAAGCCTAGCGCCTCGTAGAAGTCGCGCGCCGCGTTTCCGTCGAGCACCTCGAGCTCGACCCGTCCGCCGGAGCGCGCGACGAAATGCTCGACGAGCGCCCGGCCGATGCCGCGGCGGTACTGGCCGGGGTCGACGTAGATCCAGGTGATCTCGCCACCGTCGGGGCCGACGCTGCCGGCGATGAAGCCCGTGACCGCGCCGTCGGTCTCGGCGACCCAGACCTCGTCGTCGAAGAGGCCCTCGTTCTCGTACGTGGCGGCGAGGTCGAGATAGGCATCGAGGAGACCGGCGCCGCGGAGCTCGTCGAGCCGCGCGGCATCGTGGATGCGCTGGATGTCGTCCCAGTCGGCGCTGTCGTAGGGACGGATGCTGACGGTCACGGTGTCTCCTGGGGAACCGAGGCGGTGCCGCGCCCCGCGGCGAGCACCTCGACATGACGCAGCAGGAACGCGCGCTCGTCGAGCCGCTTGCGCCGCAGCCACCCGGTGACCTCGTCGTTGCACTTGCTCGCGTTGCACGACCGGCACGCGGGGACGACGTTCTCGAACGTGTAGCGGCCGCCGCGCGAGATCGGCAGCACGCAGTCCTTCTGGAACGGGCCCGCCGTCACGCCGCAGTAGGCGCACGCTCCCCACGCCTCGACCAGGGACTCCCACTCGTCGAGCGTCAGGTCGTTGTCGGCGGCGGCCACCCGGCGTGCACGGCGTCGGGATGCGCGCGCACGCCTGGTCTGACTCACCGCCATGCCCGAAGGCTATCGACTCCGTCGGGCGACGGGGTCGGGCACGCCGTCGAGGAGCTTCTCGATCGTGGTGATGACGCCGTGGTCGAGGTTCGACGGGGCGCGGAAGCGCGCCCGCGCCGCGACGTCCGGGTGCGCGTTGGCCATCGCGAACGACAGGGACGCGGCATCCATCATCTCGAGGTCGTTGAGGTAGTCGCCGAACACCGCCGTCTGCTCGGGCGTGATGCCGGTCGCCGCCTGCAGTCGCCGGAGCGCGACGCCCTTGTTGACGCCCTGGTTCATCACGTCGATCCAGTGCTCGCCCGAGACCACCACCTGGTGGGTGCCCCGCAGGTCCTCGAGCGCGGGCGCGGTGGCCGCGGCATCCGCGAAGTCGAAGATCGCCACCTTGAGGATCTGGTCGTCGACCGCGAGCAGGTCCGGCACCGCCTCGAGGCGGGCGTAGTACTTCTCGGCCTCGGGGAGGAACGCGTGGTCGGCCCGCTCGATGTAGGCCGACCGCTTGCCGCACACGACGACTCCGAGGTCGCGCCCCTCCGCGGCGAGCGCACGAAGACGCGTGACGAGAGACGCCGTGAACGAGGCATCCATCGCGTCAGAGCTGATCTCGGTGTCGCCCTCGACGACGTACGCGCCGTTCTCGGCGATGAACACCATGTGGTCGAGGTGCTCGGCGAACGCGCGCTGGAGAGTCGCGAGCTGCCGCCCGCTCGCCGGCGCGAAGCGGATGCCGTCCGCGTGCAGGCGGTCCAGCAGCGGCCACAGGCCATCGGGGATGCGGCCGTGGCCGTCGAGCAGGGTGCCGTCCATGTCGACGGCGATCAGGCGGAGGTCGGGCGAGGGGAAGGGCATGGTGCCTCCAGCCTACGGTCGGCTTCCTGAACGCCGGGCGGGACGCCTGCTCACAACAGCCGGCGGCGGTCGGTGAGTAACGCGTAACCAACGCGCACACCCGCGCGGGTACCTTGGGGTGCGTGACAGCTCCCATCGACGCCACCACCACGTCCGCCTGGGCCGAGCTCAGCTCGATCCGCGACTCGTTCGCCCCCGATCTGCGCGACTGGTTCGCCATCGATCCGCGTCGCGCCGAGCGCCTGAGCTTCGAGCTCGCCGACCTGCACGTCGACCTGTCGAAGAACCTCGTGACCGACGAGATCCTCGCGGCGCTCGTGAAGCTCGCCGAGGAGACCGGCGTCGCCGAGCGCTACGCCGCGATGCTCGCCGGCGAGCACATCAACACCACTGAGGACCGCGCGGTGCTCCACACGGCGCTGCGCCGTCCGGCAGGCGCCCAGCCCGCGCTCGTCGTCGACGGCCAGGACATCGACGCCGACGTGCAGTCGGTGCTCACCGCGATGACCGCTTTCGCCGACCGCGTGCGCTCCGGCGAGTGGAAGGGTGTGACCGGCAAGAAGGTCACGCACATCGTCAACATCGGCATCGGCGGCTCCGACCTCGGCCCGGTGATGATCTCGGCCGCGCTCGAGCCCTACGCCACCGCCGGCATCCAGGCCCGCTTCGTGTCGAACATCGACCCCTTCGACATCGCGAACAAGACGAAGGACCTCGACCCCGAGACCACCCTCTTCATCGTCGCGTCGAAGACCTTCACCACCCTCGAGACCCTGACCAACGCGCGCCTGGCGCGCGACTGGCTCTGGGCGGGCCTCGCGGCGTCCGGCGCGATCGACGGATCGGATGAGGCGAAGACGGATGCCGTCGCCCACCACTTCGTCGCCGTCTCGACCGCTCTCGACAAGGTCGCCGCGTTCGGCATCGACACCGACAACGCGTTCGGCTTCTGGGACTGGGTCGGCGGCCGCTACTCCGTGGACTCGGCCATCGGCCTCTCGCTCATGATCGAGCTCGGCCCCGACGTGTTCCGCGAGCTGCTGGCCGGCTTCCACGCGGTCGACGAGCACGTCGCGAACACGCCGCTCGAGCGCAACGTGCCGGTGCTGATGGGTCTCCTCAACGTCTGGTACTCGAACTTCCTCGGCGCCCAGTCGCACGCCGTGCTCCCCTACGCCCAGCAGCTTTCGCGCTTCGCCGCCTACCTGCAGCAGCTCACCATGGAGTCCAACGGCAAGTCCGTCCGCTGGGACGGCTCCCCCGTGACGACCGACACGGGCGAGGTGTTCTGGGGCGAGCCCGGCACCAACGGGCAGCACGCGTTCTACCAGCTGATCCACCAGGGCACGCGCCTCATCCCCGCGGACTTCATCGCGTTCGCGAACCCCGCCTACGCCCTCGAGGACGGCGGCCGCGACGTGCACGGCCTGTTCCTGTCGAACTTCCTCGCGCAGACCAAGGCCCTCGCCTTCGGCAAGACGGCCGAAGAGGTCGAGGCCGAGGGCACGACCGGCGCCCTGGTCGCCGCTCGCACGTTCGCGGGCAACAAGCCGACGACGTCGATCTTCGCGCCGGCGCTCACGCCTGCCGTGCTCGGCCAGCTCGTCGCGCTGTACGAGCACATCACCTTCACGCAGGGCGTGATCTGGGGCGTCAACTCGTTCGACCAGTGGGGCGTCGAGCTCGGCAAGCAGCTGGCGCTGCAGATCGCGCCGGCCATCGAGGGCGACGAGGCGGCGATCGCGGCTCAGGATGCCTCGACCCGCGCGCTCCTCGCCTACTACGCCGCGCACCGCAAGGCGTAATCCGCACGACCTCGAGGGGGTGGATGCCGTGGTTCCCGGCATCCACCCCCTTCGTCGTTCGCGGCACGTGGGATTTGGCGAGTAGCCAGACTCTGCGGATCCACCCCGCGCTTCTTGGCGAGTCGCCAAACCGCCGTCGCGCGCATCTCCACGACCCGCCAAACTCGGCGCATCCCCGCTGCGCGTCTTGGCGACTCGCCAGAACCGCCAGAGCGCGCATCTCGCCGAAGCCACCACCGCGCAAATCTTGGCGACTCGCCAAGGTGCTCACGAATTCGCCGCAGTCTCTGGCGAGTCGCCAAAATGAGGCACCAGGCGAAGGATCAGCCCTCGGCGGGCTTCGGGTCGACCGTGATCAGCGAGCCGCCGACGGCGATGTCGCCCTCGAGCACCGGCGAGACCTCGCCGAAGTCGTCGGCGTTGAGCACGATGACGGGCGTGATGAGCGGGTAGCCGGCCTTCTCGATCACCGCGCGGTCGAAGGTCACGAGGGGGGTGCCCAGCTCGACGCGGTCGCCGTTCTTCACCTTCACGTCGAAGCCTTCGCCCTTCAGGTTGACGGTGTCGATGCCGACGTGGATCAGCAGCTCGACACCGCCGTCGAGCACGATGCCGAATGCGTGCCCGGTGGGCTGCGCCGCCGCGATCACGCCCGCGCCCGGTGAGAACACCGTGTCGCCGACCGGTTCGATGGCCGCACCCGGGCCCATGACCCCGCCCGCGAACACCGGGTCGGGCACCCCCGACAGCGGAACGACCTTGCCCGCCAGCGGCGCCAGCACTTCGATCGACGCCTTCTCGAGCACGGCGGTGGCCACCGGGACGGCGGCCGCAGCCGTGGCTGCCTCCGACGCGTCGATGGCGCGGGGCTCGCTCGCCTCGATGACCGCGGGCGCGACGTGCTCGGCCGCAGCCGCCGCCTCGGCCGCGTCGCGCGCCGCCTCGAACTCGGCCTGCTGCTCGGGCGTGCGGAAGTTCGACCAGATCACCAGGAACATCGATGTGAAGAACGCGAGACCGATCGCGATCGCGTAGAGCCCGATCGGGTTGAACGCCGGGATCGTCAGCAGCGACGTGAAGACGAACGCCTGCGTCGTGACGCCGTCGGGCAGGCCCATGATGAGGCTGCCGATGCCGATCGTGAGACCGCCGACGAAGCAGCCCACGAGCATGCGGGGATAGATCCGCTTGAACCGCAGATGGATGCCGTACAGCGACGGCTCCGAGATGCCGCCGAGCAGGCCTGCGGCGAGCGCGCCGGTCGCCGTCTGGCGCATCTGCGTGTCGCGGTGGCGGAGCGACAGCACGAGCACGCCGGCGGTCGCGCCGAAGCACGCGAAGTTCCACGCGCCCATCGGGCCCTGGATGAAGTCGTACCCGAGGGTCTGGATGTTCAGGAGCATGACGGCGTTGATCGGCCAGTGCAGGCCCAGCGGCACCATGAAGGGGTACGCGAGCGGAATCACGATCGCGAAGATGAACGGCGAGAAGTTGTTGATCGCCGCGAGCCCCTGCGCGAGCGCGGCGCCCGCGTAGACGCCGATCGGGCCGATGATGAACGCCGTCAGCGGGATCATGACGAGCATGGCGAAGAACGGCACGAAGATGAGCTGCAGGTTCGCAGGGATGAGCTTGCGCAACAGCTTGTACAGCGGGCCGAGAGCACCCGCCATCAGCAGCGGCGGGAACACCTGCGAGCTGTAGTCGAAGATCGTCAGCGGGAACCCGAAGATCGGCACGATCGTCACATCGACACCGAAGACCACGGTGGGCTCGACCCCGTCGCCGAGCGCGAGGAAGCCCGGGAGCATCAGCACGGCCATGATGCCGAAGCCCACCCACGGGTCTGCGCCGACCTTCTTCGTCGCGTTGTACGCCACCATCAGGGGCAGGAACACGAAGATGCACTGCCACATCAGGTTGACGAACGCCCACGACGGCTCGAGCGTCACGCCCGGGGCATTCCAGTCCGGGATGGCGCCCACGGTGGCCAGCAGCGCCATGAACGTGATGAAGAACGACGCTCCGAGGAGAGCGCCGAGAAGCGGCCGGAACGAGTCCGACAGGAACTCGAAGAAGGAGTCGATCCACGCGACCTTGCCGCGCACGCCCTTCGCGCGCTCGCGCGCCTTGATGGAATCGAGGTCGTCTGGATCGGATGCTGCGCCTCCGGCGCCGCCCTTCATCTCGGGCAGGGCCATGATGTCGTTGTAGACGTTCTGGACGCCGCCGCCGATGACGACCTGGAACCGTTCGCCGGCCTGCGGCACGGCGCCCATGACTCCGGGGATCGCCTCGACGGCCTTGGCGTCGACGCCGGACGCGTCATGGAGCTGGAATCTCAGCCGGGTGGCGCAGTGCGTCAGGCTCTCGATGTTGCCGGCGCCGCCGACGGCCTTGACGATGTCTGCTGCGGACGATGTAGCCATGGATCTCTCCTTCGCGAGGTGTCGTGCGCGCACCGACGACGCACCGCACCACGCCGTGCCCCGTCGAGCGCAACGCTAGCGCCCGCCCGATGGCGCGGGAAATACCCACACGCCAGGACTTTCGTTACGGAGTCATCCCCCCAGACGGCCGGCGAGACGGGTCGCCGTCATGTACGCGATGGCCTCGATCGAGATCATCGGGTTGACGCCGGAGGCCGTGGGGAAGGTGGAGGCGTCCGCCACGACGAGGTTGGGCACCTCCCACGTGGCGCCGTCGGGGTCGACCGCGCTCGTGGCCGCAGAGCCGCCCATGCGCGCGGACCCCATGATGTGCAGGGCCGCCATGGAGCACCGCCCCGGCCCGTACCCGGCCGCGGCGCAGCGCGCGATGAAGGCGTCGAGCGGCTCGCCGTCGGCGCGGGTCCACTCGATGCCCGCCTGATGCCCCGAGAACATGCGCAGCGCACCGGCCGCTTCGAGGATGCGGGACGCGCCCGCCACCCCCGCCTGCACGCGGGCGGCGTCGCGGTCCGACAGGAGGTAGTGCATGGTCGGCTCACCGGACTTGTCGACGCGCACCTCGCCCGCGTCCTGGTCACGTGTGATGACGCCGACGCTCGAGTAGTGCGCGAGGCGCTTCATCACCTCGAGGTGGGACTGCGCGCCGCGCCACGACTGGAACGCCACCGACAGGCCCGGGTTGGCGGCCGCGGTCTCGTACACGGCGCCGTAGCCCGAGCCGTCGAGGTCGGCGTGCTGGGCGGAGTAGCGCGCCTGCATGGCACCTTCCCACGGACGCACCTCCTCGTCGAACTCCGCCCACACCGCCGTCGCGGGGTGCAGGCGCAGGTGCTTGCCGATGTTCGGGTTCGTCAATCCCGAGCGACGCAGCAGCGCCGGCGTCTGAACCGCTCCGCCGGCGACCACGACCGCGCGGGCGCGGACCGTGACGAAGTGCCCGGCCGCGGTGCGGCCCGTCACGCCCGTCGCCCGGCCCGCCGCGGTCTCGACCTTTCGCACGTCGACGCCCGTGTAGAGCCGCGCACCGGAGCCCTCGGCATCCGTCAGCCATGTCTTCGTGACCGACTGCTTCGCGCCGATGCGGCACCCGTAGCCGCAGCGGCCGCACTCGAGACCGGTGTCGCAGCCGACGACGTTGCGCTCGAGCGCGCCGACATGCCAGCCGAGGCTCGTGAGTCCGCGCTCCATGATGCGGTCGCGCGCCGACGGCGCGCTGTACGCGCCGTTCACGCCGAGCCGCGCCCACACGGCGTCGAGGGCGGCGTCGAACTCGGGCGTCGTGAACTGCGGCACCCCGTGCGCGGCCCATTCCTCGCGCACGTGATCGGGTGTGCGGAACGAGGTCGAGAAGTTCACGACGGTGCCGCCGCCGAGGCATTGCGCCGACAGGATGCTGAGCTGCCCCTCGGCCGTCGCGGAGGGTCCTGGCGCGTACAGGCGGGCGAGTCCGCCGAGCTCGCTGCCGTCGAAGTCCCGATCGTCGTAGTAGGCGCCCTTCTCGAGCACGATCACCTCGAGCCCCCGCGCGGCGAGCACCGCGGCGGCCGTCCCGCCACCCGCCCCCGAGCCGACGACGACCACGTCGCAGTCGAGCGAGAGATCGGACTCGGGCGTCTGCGGGTGCAGCGGCGGCGTCGCCGCTTCGGCGCGCGGACCCGGAGGACCGGGATAGCCCATCGACGACCACAGGGGTGAGGCGCCGTCCGCTCCCGGGGCGATGTAGTACGACAGCATCGCGGCCGACTTCAGGTTCTGGAACAGCACGCGCTTGAGGGGCACGCGCGAGTCCGACAGCGCGATGAGCGCGGCCTCGCGCTTCGCGGCCGGAAGCGTCGAGAACCGGCGTGGGCCGATGCCCAGGAGCACGCCGCCGAGCGGCGTGTCCCACAGCGACAGCACGCGGGCGAGGAGCTCCGCCTCCTCCTTCCGCGGGTTCGCCTCGAGCATGCCCTCGGCGATCGGGACCGCGCCCAGCCGGGTGGCCGAGGGGATGCCGTTGCCGTCGCCGGGAGCGAAGGTGTCGAAGATGGACTCGAATGTCGCCCGCTGCGCTGCGGTCAACGTCATGGGTGCCTCCAGGTGCGCCGTTGCTGCGGCCAGCATGCACCATCCGTCGGGCTCCGACAAGGGTTAAGTGAACAGCGATTCACAGCGCGTGGCCGGCGTGGGAGACCCACCGAGTCCGTCACGTGAGAAGATTCTCATTCTCCGATCAGGCCTTTCCCGGAAAAGCGCTCTCACGTTCCGTCCAGGAAACCACCGGGAACCGTCCAGACACGATGAGGCAGACTCGGGGACTTGTGCGTCCGACCCGAAGGCGCACGGGCGCCGATACCCGCGGCGCGAAACCCGAAGGATCGTACGTTCGTCATGCATTCAGACCAGTCACCCACGCCTGCCCGCCGTTCACGCCGCCGCTTCTTCGTGCCCGCCGTCGCCACCGGAGCCGCCCTGGGCGTGCTCCTCACGACGGGCCTCACGCTCGCTTCTCCGGCACTCGCCGCCGCCGCCCCGCTGGCCGCCTCGGCCATCGCCTCGGCCGCCGCACCCGAAGCGACCGCCGACTCCTTCCGCGACATCCGCGTCGACGCGCAGGGCACCCTGCTCTCGGCCCGCGTCGCGCTGAGCGACGCCGCCTCGGTCACCGCCGACATCGCCGCCGCGGGACTCGACCTGGGCATCGGCGACACCTCTGTCGACACCGCTGGCCTCGAGCAGGCGGCCGACCGCCTCGCGAAGGTCGACCTCGTTCCCATGCTCCTGGTTCCGGGCCTCACCGCCGACGCGAGCGCCGTCACCGAGACGGTGAAGACCCGGGTGGCAGAGCTGCGCGAGCACCTCGCCGCCGCCAAGGAGAAGAAGGCCGCGGAAGAGGCGGCCGCAGCCGCCGCAGCCGCAGCCGCCGAGGCGCAGCGCCAGGCCGAAGAGGCTGCCGCCGCGCTCGCCGCCGCGAACACTCCCGAGGGCGCCAAGGCGACCGCGCGCCAGATGGCCGCCTCGCAGTACGGCTGGGGCGACGGCCAGTTCTCGTGCCTCGAGTCGCTCTGGAACAAGGAATCGAGCTGGAACTACCAGGCTTACAACGCCGGCAGCGGCGCGACGGGCATCCCGCAGTCGCTCCCCGGCAACAAGATGGCCAGCGCGGGCGCCGACTGGCAGACCAACGCCGCGACCCAGATCGCGTGGGGCCTCGGCTACATCGCCGGCTCGTACGGCACGCCGTGCGCCGCGTGGGGCCACTCGCAGGCCACCGACTGGTACTGATCGGTCAGCTTCGACCTGAAACGGATGCCGCACCCCGGCCGCAGTCGCGGGGTGCGGCATCCGTGCTCGACGCGTGCGTGTGCACGCCGGGTCCGTACAGCTCCGCGACCTTCTGCGACGTGAACCAGCCGTCGTAGGCGTCGGTCTTCGGCCAGCCCTCCGGCGAGTCCTGCCATTCCTCCTGGCGGCCGTACGGGAGCACGTCGATGAGCGGGAACGTGTGGCTCAGCTGCTCGGTGCCCCGGCCGTTCGTGTGCCAGGTGCGGTAGACGGTGTCGCCGTCGCGGAGAAAGACGTTCACCGCGAAACCGCCTCCGGCGGGCGCGTCGACGTCGGCGCCGAACGGGCTGCCGGCGGTGGAGTACCAGTCCATGCGGTTGCCCGTGCGCTCCTTGTACTCGAGCGCTTCGTCGATCGGACCCTGCGTCACGATGACGAACCGGGCGTCGTAGGCATCGAGGAAGTCGAGCCGGGTGAACTGCGAGGTGTAGCCGGTGCAGCCCGGGCAGTGCCATTGCTTCCCCTCGAACCACATGTGGTTGTAGACGATGAGCTGCGACTTGCCCTCGAAGACGTCGACCAGGCGCACCGGGCCGTACTCGCCCATCAGCGTGTAGTCGGGCATCTCCACCATCGGCAGCCTCCGGCGCTGCGCCGCGATGGCGTCGAGCTCTCGCGTCGCCGCCTTCTCGCGCACGCGGAGCTCATCGAGCTCGCGTCGCCATTCCTCGGCATCGACGACGGGCGGAAGGGCGTTCTGGGTCGAGCTCTGCATCGGAACCTCCGAGTGTGCGAGTGCGTATGTTGACACTGTACACATCTGGTTTTCGACGTCAAGGCCCTCCGTCGATCAAGGGGCTGCATGTTTATACGGGCTAGCGAGAATACTCGCAATGTTCATAGCCTGGGGAGGCAGTAAATCCACCTCGAAGAATCATCTGGAGGATGATCGATGGAGATCACACGACGAACGGTCTTGACCGGCGCCGCCATTCTGGGCGCCGCTGCGGCGATCGGAGTGCCGAGCCCCGCGACTGCGGCGACGCCCGGGGGGCAGGGAGAGAGTGCGAACAACCCCAAGACGGTCGAGCGCTGGGGCATGCACGAGATCGTTCTGCGCGGTCCCGACAAGGGCAACCCCTACGTCGACGTCACGCTCGCGGCCGTGTACCAGGGCGCGGGCCAGACGATCACGGTGCCCGGCTTCTACGACGGCGACGGGACCTTCCGGGTGCGGTTCTCGCCACCCCAGACGGGCGAGTGGACCTGGGCCGTCGACAGCAACCAGCCGGCGCTGCGCCAGACGGGCCGACTCACCGTGGTGGAACCGTCCGCAGGGAACCACGGTCCGGTGCTGGTCGTCCCGAACGGGTACCACTTCGTCTACGCCGACGGCTCGCCCTACCGCCAGATCGGCACCACGTCGTACTCGTGGGCGCTGCAGTCCGACGAGAAGTGCGAGGTGACGCTCGACACCCTCAGCACGTCCCCGTTCAACAAGATCCGCATGCTGGTGTTCCCCAACGTGCCGGCTGAAGCGACCGATCCCTTCATCCGCACCGGCCCCGGGCTCAAGGACTGGGACCCGACGCGCATCGACCCCGCCTACTTCCGCCGCTACGAGAGCCGCATCCAGAGGCTGCTCGAGCTCGGGATCCAGGCCGATGTCGTGCTGTACCAGCCGTACGACACCGCTCGCGGCTACTCCGACATGGCGCGCGAGCACGATGAGCGGTACGTGCGCTACATGGCCGCGCGCTTCGGCGCGTACCGCAATGTGTGGTGGTCGATGGCGAACGAGTACGACGGCATCAAGACGAAGAAGCTCGACGACTGGGACCACCTGTTCCAGGTCCTGCAGTCAGCCGACCCCCACAACCGACTGCGGTCGATCCACAACAAGAACATCTACTACGACCACCGCAAGCCCTGGATCACGCACGCGAGCGTCCAGAGCGCAGGCGCCGCACTGGACGGCCTCCGAGCCCACTTCCACCGCCAGTTCGCGTTGAAGCCGGTGATCTTCGACGAAGTTGCCTACGAGGGCAACATCAGCGAGCGGTGGGGCCAGCTCTCCGGCGAGCAGATGACCCACCGGTTCTGGAACACGTTCGTCGGCGGCACCTACTGCGGGCACGGCGAGACCCTCAACCCCGAGCAGAAGCCGAGCATCTCGTGGCTCGGGCAGGGCGGCACGCTCAACGGCAACAGCGCGCCCCGGCTGGCCTTCCTCAAGCAGATCATGGAGGACGGCCCCGCGCCCGGCATCAACGCGCTCCAGCCGGACTGGGACTACGACATCGCCGGCGTCGACAACCAGTACTACGTGAAGTACTTCGGCGAGGACACCCCGACCGAATGGGCGGCCATCCTGCCCAGCGGCGCGGGTCGCTCCTACAAGGTCGACATCATCGACACCTGGAACATGACGGTCACCCCCGCAGGCGTGTTCAACATGGCGAAGGTCCCCCGCGGCGCACAGGACCCCGCGCGTCCATCGATCGGCCTGCCCGGAAAGCAGTGGATCGCGGTGAGGTTCACACAGGCCTGAGCGGCCCCGCGGAGCTCTCAGGAGACCGATCACGAAAACATAACAGCGAACTCTTGTCAGCGTTATCTGGCCGTTATAGAGTGCTTGCACGGTAGTTGTTTTGCTGTGGCAGCTACCGGCATGTGATTGCAGGACACTCTTGGTGCAAGGGACAAGGGCCGGTCGGTAGCCTCTCCGACCGGCCCTTCACTTTTGCCTTCCGACCAGGACATCTGCGACCGCTCGGCCGCTCGTCGGCGAGGACCTTCGACGCTCGCGCACCCGCCCGTCGAGCCGCATCTGGGAAGATCACGAAAAGATCACAGAAAACGCTTGTCAGCGTTATCTCACCGTTATAGAGTGCAGGCACGGTAGTTGTTTTGCTGTGGCAGCTACCGGCATGTGATTGCAGGACACTCTTGGTGCAAGGGACAAGGGCCGGTCGGTAGCCTCTCCGACCGGCCCTTACTCTTGCCCTCCGCTCTAGTGGCTGACCGCCTTCTCGGCGCCGATGCCGGTGAGGGAGCGGACCTCCATCTCGGACTGCTTCTTCGGGTCCTCCGGCGTCTTGTCGAGCACGCTGACGATCCAGCCGAGGAAGAACGCGAGCGGGATCGAGATGATGCCGGGATTCGACAGCGGGAACCACGCGAAGTCGATCGCGTCGGTCTTCAGCATCGACGTCTCGGAGCCCGAGACCACCGGCGAGAACACGATGAGCAGGATCGCCGAGGCGAGACCGCCGTACATGCTCCACAGCGCGCCCTTGGTCGTGAACCGCTTCCAGAACAGCGAGTACACGATCGTCGGGAGGTTCGCCGAGGCCGCGACGGCGAACGCGAGGGCCACGAGGAACGCGACGTTCTGACCGTTCGCTCCGATGCCGCCGATGATCGCGACGATGCCGATGATGACCACCGTGCGGCGCGCGACCTTGACTTCGGCGCCCGGCTCGGGCTTGCCCTTCTTCACGACCGACGCATAGATGTCGTGCGCGAACGACGCGGCGGCGGTGATCGTGAGGCCGGCGACGACCGCGAGGATCGTCGCGAATGCGATCGCCGAGATGAGGCCGAGCAGCAGCGGTCCGCCCAGCGAGAACGCGAGCAGCGGGGCCGCCGAGTTCGGGCCGCCGGGCGCCGCGGCGATGACCGCAGGACCGACCAGAGCGGCGGCACCGTAGCCGAGGACCAGCGTGAAGACGTAGAAGATGCCGATGAGCCAGATGGCCCACACGACGGACTTGCGCGCTTCCTTGGCCGTAGGCACCGTGTAGAAGCGCATCAGCACGTGAGGCAGCGCCGCGGTGCCGAGCACCAGGGCGAGACCCAGCGACAGGAAGTCGATCTTCGAGGTGTCCGAGACGCCGTACTTGAGGCCCGGGTCGAGGATCGCCGGGTTCTCGGCGACGGCCACGGCCTTGTCGAGCAGTGCCGAGAAGTCGAAGCCGTTGAGCGCGAGCACCCACACGGTCATCACACCGGCGCCAGCGATGAGCAGCACGGCCTTGATGATCTGCACCCAGGTGGTGCCCTTCATGCCGCCGATGAGCACGTAGAGGATCATGAGCGCGCCCACCACCGTGATGACGACGGCCTGGCCGAGCTGGTCGCCGATGCCGAGCAGCAGCGACACCAGGCCGCCGGCGCCCGCCATCTGCGCGAGCAGGTAGAAGAAGCAGACCACGAGGGTCGTCGTCGCCGCGGCGATGCGCACCGGGCGCTGCTTGAGGCGGAACGACAGCACGTCGGCCATCGTGAACTTGCCGGTGTTGCGCAGCAGCTCCGCGACGAGCAGGAGCGCCACGAGCCACGCGACGAGGAAGCCGATCGAGTAGAGGAACCCGTCATAGCCGGTCATCGCGATCGCTCCGACGATGCCGAGGAACGACGCCGCCGACAGGTAGTCGCCGGCGATGGCGGAGCCGTTCTGGCCGCCCGTGAACGAGCGGCCGGCAGCGTAGTAGTCCGCCGCGGTCTTGTTGTTCCGGCTGGCGCGGAACACGATCACCATCGTGACGGCGACGAACGCGCCGAAGATGGCGATGTTGAGCCAGGGCTCACCCGGCGACGTGGTCGCCGCTTCCGTGAAGTGCCGCATCAGCGCGTCTCCCCTGCGTTCTCGAATTCGCCGGTCTCGATCTCGTCGCGGATCTCCTCCGCGAGCGGGTCGAGGCGCTTGTTGGCGTAGTGGACGTACCAGGTAGTGACGGCGAAGGTCGTGACAACCTGCGCCATGCCGAGGACCATCGCGATGTTGACGCTGCCGAACACCCGGATCGACATGAAGTCGTGGGCGTAGCTGGCGAGGAGGACGTACGCGAAATACCAGGCCAGGCACGCGCCCAGCACCGGAAAGACGAAGCTCCGATGCGTGCGGCGGAGCCGTTGGAATTCAGGTGATGCTTGCACCGCGCCGTAGTCGACCTCTGCGAGGTTCGTGGCGGCGCTGGGGGCTTCGTTGCCCATGGCGTCTCTCCTTCGAGGGGGATCGGCGCGTCCGTCGGCCGCGCCTCTGCGTTGACAGTGCGACCATGCTCGCGTTCGGCCGGTGGGACTGGGGGCGGTCGCCGTTCGTCGTCGGTGAGCGGCGCCCACGGTGCGACGAACGGCGGTCGGCTGACGACGAACGACGGCTACGCTGGCCGCATGCCCGAGTCGATGCTGCTCGCCGCTGCCGCCGGCGTCCTCGCCGGGGCTCTCGCGGTCGGCGTCGTGATCCTGCTCCGGCGCATCGTGGTGGCATCCAAGGAGCTCGGCACCGACGTCGAGCAGGCCACGTACCAGACCCTCCACCTCGCGAGCCGCGCCGCCAAGCACCTGCGCGGCGGCATCGCCGAAGGGGACGCGACCCGGGCCGGTCGCCATCTCAAGGCCCTCCTCGGGTGCGAGACGCTCGCGCTCGTCGACCCGTCGGGTCACGTGACCGTCGAGGGCGACGACGCCGTCCGCGAGGTCGCCGGGCGGCTGGCCGCCGAGGCCCGCGCGTCGGGTCGCACGCAGATGCAGCGACGCACCCGGATCGGCGAACGGGAGACGGATGCTGTCGCAGCGCCGATCCTCGCGGGCGGCGTGCCCGCGGGGGCCATCGTCGCGTTCGCGCCGCGCGTGCGGGCCGGGCTCGTGCGCGCGACCGGCGAGGTTGCGGACTGGGTGGCGGCCCAGGTGGAGCTCGGCGAGCTCGACGCGTCGCGCGCGGCCCTCGCCGAGGCCGAGGTGCGCGCGCTCCGCGCGCAGATCAGCCCGCACTTCATCTACAACTCGCTGAACGCCATCGCCTCCTTCATCAACACCGACCCGGCGAAGGCCCGCGACCTCGTGCTCGAGTTCGCCGACTTCACGCGGTACTCGTTCCGCCGGCACGGCGACTTCACCACCGTCGCCGAGGAGCTCCGCTCGATCGACAGCTACCTGAAGCTCGAGCGCGCGCGGTTCGGCGAGCGCCTGAAGGTGACCCTGCAGATCGCCCCCGAGGTGCTGTCGACGGTGGTCCCGTTCCTGTCGATCCAGCCGCTCGTCGAGAACGCGGTGCGCCACGGACTCGAGGGCAAGGAAGGCGGCGGCCACATCACGATCGAGGCCTCCGATCGAGGGGCGTTCGCCGAGATCAGCGTCGAGGATGACGGCGTCGGCATCGACCCGGTCGTGCTCGAGCGCGCGCTCGCCGGCGGCGCGCCGGGTGAGCACGTGGGCCTCCGCAACGTCGACGCACGGCTCCGGCAGGTCTACGGCGATGAGCATGGGCTCGTCGTGGACACGAACGTCGGTGCGGGCACGCTGGTGCGGATGCGCGTGCCGAAGTCGCAACCCGGCCGGGTCGCGGCATCCACCGGTCCCGTCCGTGCGACGGCGACCCTCGAGCGGCCCGAGGGCAGGCGCGAACCGTGATCTCCGTCCTCATCGCCGACGACGAGCAGCCCGCGATCGACGAGCTCGCGTTCCTGCTCGGACAGGACCCGCGCATCGGCGTCATCCACCAGGCCCCCTCCGGTGCGGAGGCGATCCGGCTGCTCACGCGGGAGAGCGTCGACGCCGCGTTCCTCGACATCCACATGCCGGGTCTGAGCGGCTTCGACCTCGCGCGCGCCCTGCAGCGGTTCGAGCGCCGGCCGGCCCTCGTCTTCGTGACCGCCGACGAGGAGAGCGCCCTCGAGGCCTTCGACCTCGCGGCGGTGGACTACCTCCTCAAGCCCGTGCGCACCGAGCGGCTGCATCGGTCGGTCACGCGCGTCATCGAGGCGATGAAAGCGCAGGCTGCGCCGGCGACGGATGACGCGGCCTCGGCCCAACCGGAGCTCATCGCCGTCACGCTCGGCGGAACGACGCGCATGATCCGGCGTGACGAGGTGCGGTACGTGCAGGCCCAGGGCGACTACGCGCGGCTGCACACCGAGGAGGCGAGCTACCTCGTGCGCGTGCCGATGTCGGATCTCGAGCGGCAGTGGTCCGATGCGTTCGTGCGGATCCACCGCTCCTACCTCGTCGCGATCCCCCACCTCGCCCGCCTCCGGCTCGGGGGCGACCACCCCAGCGTCACCGTCGGCGGTGCCGAGCTGCCGGTGAGCCGGCGGTGCCTTCCGGCGCTCCGCGAGAGGCTGGAGTCGACGACGATCCGGCCGCGCTCATGACCTCGGGCGACGCCGCACCCCCTGACCGGCAGCCGCCCGCCCCGGGTCGGGTACGCGTCACCGCTCCGCACGCAGGCTCCCCCGCAGCATCCGTCCGCTCGTCCTCGCCGGAGGCGGACGGAGGGCCGACGAGCGACATCGCCGGCGTATACGTGCGCTCGCTGATCCGCTCGCAGCTGCGGCTCGGGATCGTGTTCGCGCTGGGATTCGTCGTGGCGACCGCGCTGTTCGTGCTCGCCATCGCCCTCGTCCCCCAGCTCGACACGACGTTCGTCCTCGGGGTGCCGCTGTCGTGGCTGCTGCTGGGGGCCGGCGTCTACCCGCTCGCCATCACCGTCGGCGGACTCTACGTGCGCGCGGCGTCGCGCAACGAGGCGCGCTACCGCGCGCTGGCGGAGGACGAGTGAACCCCGCGATCGGCTACGTCGCGATCGCCGCGGTGGCCGTGGCGTCGGCGCTCATCGGCTTCTACGGCCTGCGGGTGTCGCGCACGACGAGCGACTTCTACGTCGCGAGCCGCACGGTGCGGCCGTGGTGGAACGCGTCGGCGATCGGCGGCGAGTACTTGTCCGCGGCGTCGTTCCTGGGCATCGCCGGTCTCATCCTGCTCACGGGCTCGTCGGCGCTGTGGTTCCCGATCGGGTACACGGCGGGATACCTGATGCTGCTGCTGTTCGTGGCCGCACCGCTGCGCCGCTCGGGGGCGTACACGATCCCCGACTTCACCGAGGCGCGGCTGGACTCCCTGTGGGCGCGGCGCGTGACGAGCACGCTCGTGATCGTCATCGGGTGGTTCTACATCGTGCCCCAGCTGCAGGGCGCGGCCCTCACCGTGCGGATCACGACGGGTCTTCCCTCGTGGGTGGGATCCGTCGCTGTCGCCGTCATCGTGGCGGTGGTCGTCGCGGCGGGCGGCATGCGCTCGATCACCTTCGTGCAGGCGTTCCAGTTCTGGCTGAAGCTCACGGCCCTCGCGATCCCGGTGGTCGCGATCCTGCTCCTCATCGGCGACGTGCAGCCCGCGCTGCCACCGGTCGAGGCGTTCCCGCCGAGCGCCGGCCCCGGCGACCTCGAGGTCTACCGCACGGTGTCGCTCATGGTGGCGCTGCTGCTCGGCACGCTCGGACTGCCCCACGTGCTGGTGCGCTTCTACACGAACCCCGACGGCGTCGCTGCACGGCGCACGACCGTCATCGTGCTCGTGCTGCTGTCGGTGTTCTACCTCTTCCCGACCGCGTTCGGATTCCTCGGCCGCGCGTTCGCGCCCGACCTCGCGCAGTCGGGCGACGCCGACGCGCTCATCCTGCTGCTGCCCGATCGGCTGATCGCGGGGCCGCTCGGCGACGTGCTGACGGCCCTCGTCATCGCGGGGGCGTTCGCGGCCTTCCTCTCCACCTCGTCGGGGCTCGTCGTGTCGCTCGCCGGCGTGATCAGCCAGGACCTGCTCGGCGGCAGCGTGCGCGGCTTCCGCATCGCGGCGGTGCTCTCGTCGTTCGTCCCCCTGGTCGTCGCACTGGCAACGGAGCCGGCGGGGCTCGCCGGCAGCGTCGGCCTGGTCTTCGCCTTCACCGCCTCGACGCTGTGCCCCGTGCTGCTGCTCGGCATCTGGTGGCGCGGGCTCACGGCACGCGGCGCGATCGCGGGGATGCTCACCGGCGCGGTGCTCTCCGGCGTGGCGATCTTGGGCAGCGGGCTCGTGACGGCAGGACTCCCCGTCCTGCGCCCGTTCCTCGAGCAGCCCGCGGCGTGGACCGTCCCGGTCGCGGTGGTCGTGACGGTGGTCGTCTCACTCGGCGATCGCCGCGGCATCCCTCGCGGCACGGACCGGTTCCTCACCCGGCTGCATGTGCCGGAGCCGATGCGCTCTCACCCGCGCGAAGGCTGAAGCGACCGCGTTTACCGAGGGGCAGCATCCCGGATCAGACGCCGCCGCCCCCGCCGCCGCCACCGCCGCCGCCCGCGGAGCCGCCGCCCGACGACCCGCCGGAGGACGACGACGAGGAGGCCGACGTCGACAGGTTCGAGATCCCGGCCGAGAACGCGGCCGCGTTGAAGCCGGTCGATCCCGAGTACCAGCCGGGTGAGTTGCCCGAGCCGTAGAGCACGGCGAGCTCCTCGGCCCATTCCTTCTCCTGGCCGAACACCACCGCGTACGGCAGCAGGGTCTCGTACAGCTTCAGCTTCATGCGCGGGTCGGAGACGTCGACGCGCACACGCTCAGCGCCCTGCGGAGACTGCAGCATGCGGATGCGGTCGGCCTCGGCCCACTCGATGAACTCCTTCAGCCCGAGCAGGTGGTCGCGCGTCTCGGCGCCGGCGGCGGTGAGGGGCTTGCGCGACACCATCCCCGCCACCAGCAGCACGACGAGCACCGAACCGATGATCAGCAGGATCGGCACCCACGCCGTCACGTAACCCGCCAGCGCTCCGATGCCGAAGAGCAGCACGAGGACCGCGGAGACGATCGCGATGACGACCGGCCACGCGCGGGCGCGGAGCGCCACCTTCCGCCGGAGTCCCCTCGACGACAGCTCCGCCGACGCCGCCTTCAGCACCTTCTGCGCCGTCGTCGAGAACCTCGTGTCGGAGCGGCCGAACTCGAACTCCTCGCCCGGGAAGCCCTGCGGGAACAGGCCGGGCAGCAGCATCCGTCCGTCTCCGTCGGCGAGGGACGGGTCCACGAGCACGGCCTTCAGCTTCGTGCCGCCGAACCACTTGGGCGGGCCCTCTTCGATACGGATGCTGCCCACCACCGCCTGCTCGAGCACCTCGGCCGGGATCGCCTTCGTGGTGCGGCCGAGCAGCACGGCGCTCTCGAGGGCATCGATGCCGCGCGGCGGCGTGTACTCCGCGATGATGACGGGACGCCCGGGCTCGTCGCGGAGATGGCGACGGCGGGTGACGGCTGCCAGTACGAGGGCGGTGCCGAGTCCGAGCACGGCCACCCCGCTCTGCAGCCAGCCCCAGGGCGAGGCCAGATAGTCCGGGTCGAACTCGGTGAACGTGTCGGGGTCGAACCCGATCGCGATCGTCAGCGTCTGATACGGCTGCACATTCTCGGCCGAGGCCGCGATCGTCCCGTCGGCATCCTCGATCGGGCAGGTCTGGGTCGAGCCCTGGTACCCGACGTAGCAGGACTGCGCGCCGGTGCGCGCGGCCTCGAGGTCGTCGGGCATCGTCACGCGCGCGGTGATGCGCCCGAACGGCTGCGGCCAGGCGACCCCGTTGACGTCCCAGTAGAACTCGTCGGCGCCGGTGTCGGCGAAGTACCGCGTCACGTTTTCGAGCGTGTAGGTGAACACGTACGTCTGGCGCCCGTGGACGTAGTCGTCGGCGCGGGACGTCATGGAGTAGGAGCCGTCCTCGGACTCCGTCTCCTGGGCGCGGGGTGCGCCGGTCTCGTCGGTGATCGAGACGAGCTCGGGGTGCAGCGGTGCACCCAGATAGCTGTCGGGGATCGAGCGGCGCATGCCGCGGTTCTGGTCGAACTCGGGGAACAGCGCCACGAACGTCTCGACGACGGTCAGGGTGCTGGTGCCGTCCTCGGCGCGGCCCAGCTGGTACTCCACGTCGAGGCTCTCGAACGAGAAATCGTCGACACCCGCGTGCGCCGGGCTCGGGGTCAGGCCCGCGAGCACCACTCCGGCGAGCAGCGCGAGCACCAGCCCCACGACTCCGAGACGATGCGTGCGCCAGGACGCGACTGCAGAAGACGCCATGGGGCCAGCCTAGGGTCGGCGCGAGGCTCTAATCTTGACGCTATGACCGATCGCCGTCTCGCCATCGACGCGTGGGAGAGTCTCTTCCGCGCGCAGCACGAGGTGTTCGGCGACATCAACGACGACTTCGACGACGAGACGCTGAGCCAGGCCGAGTACGACGTGCTCCTCACGGTCACCCGCGCCGACGACCTCACCGCGCGTCTGCGCGACGTGACGGCGAACATGCTGATCAGCCAGCCGAGCGTCTCGCGCCTCGTCGACCGCATGGTCGCGCGCGGACTGATCACGAAGTGCGCCGACCCCGACGACGGGCGCGGGGCGCTCGTGCATGCGACGGATGCCGGGGCGTCGCTGTTCCGCCGCATCGCCAGCGCCCACGGCAGGGCGATCGCCGAGCGCATGTCGCTCCTCTCGGACGACGAGCTCTGCCAGCTGCGCGACCTCACCGCGAAGCTCCGCAAGAAGCAGCCCAGCTGCTGACTCCGGGCCGTCGGGCTATGGTGTCCGGCGCCGGAGCGTGAGCGACGCGAGGATCAGCGCGCCCACGGCGAACGCGACCACGATGAGCAGGGGCCCGAAGACCTCCCAGCCCTCGTCGCCGTCGGTGACCGCGTTGATCGTGTCGATGGCGTAGCTCAGCGGCAGGATCTTCGAGATCTGGTACAGCGCCTCGGGCATGTCCTCGCGGGGCATGAACAGGCCGCCGAGGATGATCTGCGGGAACACGATGAGCGGCATGAACTGCACCGCCTGGAACTCGGTGCGTGCGAAGGCGCTCGCCAGGAGCCCGAGCGCGGTGCCGAGGATCGCATCGACGACGGCGACGAGCCCCAGCTGCCAGAGCGGACCGTCGACCTGGAGCCCGCACACCCACACCGCGAAGGTGACGGTGATGACCGCCTGCAGCGTCGCCATGAGCCCGAACGCGAGTCCGTACCCGAGGATGAAGTCGGCCTTCGCGATCGGCGTCGTCATGAGCCGCTCGAGGGTTCCCGACCGTCGCTCGCGGAGCGTCGTGATCGAGGTGATCAGGAACATCACGATGAACGGGAACAGCGCCAGGATCGGACCGCCGAACTGGTCGAACACGCCCTCCTGATCGCTGAACAACCACGCGAACAGGCCCACGAGCAGGCTCGGGGCGACGAGCATGAGCGCGATCGAGCGCGGGTCGTGGCTGAGCTGCCGGAGCACCCGCCCGGCGGTCGCGAGGGTCAGCACCCCGTTCATGAGGCGCTCCCCTCGTCCGCGTGGTGCGCATGCTCGGCCTGCTCGCGCGCCTCTCTGCGGGTGAGCGGATGCTGCGCCTCGGCCTCCGTGCGAGCGTGCGCGTCGCGCTCGATGAGCGTGAGGAACGCGGCATCCGGGTCCGTCGTCCCGGTGTCGGCGAAGAGGCCGTCGGGGGTCGTGTCAGCGATGATGCGGCCCGCGCGCATGAGGACGAGACGGTCGCACCGGAGGGCTTCGTCCATGACGTGGCTCGAGACGATGAGCGTCGCGCCGGCGTCGGCGAGGCCGCGGAAGACCTCCCACAGCTCGGCACGCAGCAGCGGGTCGAGGCCGACGGTGGGCTCGTCGAGCACGAGCAGCTCGGGCACTCCGAGCATGGCCACCGCGAGCGAGACGCGGCTCTCCTGTCCGCCCGACAGCGAGTCGATGGTCTGGTCGCGCTGGTCGGCGAGGCCGACCTGCTCGATGACGCGATCGACGTCGGTGCGGGGCGCATCGACCAGCCGCGCGAAGTAGCGCAGGTTCTGCTGGATCGTGAGGTCGCCGTAGACCGACGCGGCCTGCGTGTCGTACGCGACCCGCTTGCGCAGCGCGCGCGACCCCGCCGGTTCGCCGAGCACAGTCACGTCGCCACCCGCCATCTTCTGCACGCCCACGATCGAGCGCATCAGCGTGGTCTTGCCGCAGCCCGAGGGTCCGAGCAGGCCGGTGATCTGCCCCCGGGGAATGTGCAGATCGAGCCCGGTGAACACCTCGGTCTTTCCGCGCGTGACGTGCAGACCACGCACGCTCACAGCATCCGTCTCCGCATTGTTCGTCACGAGACGAATAGTGCTCCCCCACCCCCTCGCCGTCAACGAGACGCGCGGCAAGGGTCACCAGCGGTTTCGGACCTCCTCGGCGAAGCCGACGATCCCGTCGAACGCGACGATGTCGCCGTTCGGCACCGCGAACGTTCCTGCCCAATGTCCGAAGCACTGGTCGGTGCGGGAGGCGACGATTCCGAGGTTGGTGCGGGTGACTTTGTCGTAGAAGGGCGTGAAGGATGCCTCAAGCCCGCCGCCGCTGATGCGCCAGGGCGTCCGCCAGTCGGCGATGTCGTAGTCCCAGTCGAGCTCGTCGTGGATCTTGTGGAGCCGTCCGTCGATGAAGACGGCGTTCTCGGTCGACCCCGTGCCCGCGGTCCAGCCGCCGCCGACCTGGATGCCGATCGTGCGCCCGCCCGAGCTGCCGGAGCCCGCGCCCCAGTTCCAGCCGATGTCGTACGGCCACCGTCCGCGGCCGTGGTCGAGCACCGCCCACGACTCGCCGGCAGGCACGTCGTCCGTGCTGCCGTCGATCGTCACCGACCCCGAGGCGGGGCGCGCGACGTCCTTGACGGTGTACTGGAAGCGGGTCGTGCTCCACGGCACCACCACGGCCAGACGCTCATGATGCTCGGGGAGCGCGGCGAACACGTCGAACGAGGCATCCGGGATCCGCGCACGCAGGCGCGCACCCCCGGGCTCGGGGACGATCTCGATCTCGAGGTCCTTCGCGCGCCCGCGCGCAGGACCGCTCTCGACGTTCGCCGGGAGTTCGACGTCACGGGCCGGGATCACCGTCGCGCTCTTGCCCCAGGCGCGCTCGGTGGCGCGGTCGAACACCCACACCTCGTGCACCGCGGCGTAGTCGATCGACGACACGGTGAGCGCGAGGATGTGGGTCGGCGTCGTGACGTTCCAGTACTCCCACCGCTTGTTGCGCCCGAGTCCGCGACCGATGCCCGACGTGTCGACGAGCGGCTGCCGCGCCCAGCCGATCGCGTCGGGGTTCACCCGACCGTTCGGGAGCGTGAGCGACACGGGTGCGGTCAGCTCGCGCTCGGGGCGGGCGCGATCGGCGGGATGGCGCGGGCGGGCGGGCGCGGAGGATTCTGCGGTCATCGGCATCCTTGCTGACGGTCCGGGGTCGGGTGGTTCGATCCTAGGCGGACGTAGTCTGGCGCCATGCACACGCGCGCCCAGGCGAGGCTGCAGGTCGTCGCCGGTCCGATGTTCGCCGGAAAGTCGGAGGAGCTGCTGCGCCGCGTCCGCCGCGCGCGCATCGCGGGACTCGAGGTCGAGGTGGTGAGTCACGCCCTGGACGACCGCCGCGGCGAAGGGCTGGTGAGTTCGCACTCCGGGCTGAGCGTGCCGTCGCGGTCGGCGCCCGACGTGGCGGCGCTCGTCGCCGGCGTGCAGGGCCGCGGCCTCGACCTCGTCGCGATCGACGAGGCGCAGTTCTTCGGCACGGACCTCGTGGCGGCCGTCGACGAGCTCGTCGCAGGAGGCGTGACCGTGGTGGTGTCGGGGCTGTGCGTCACGTTCGACGGGCGCCCGTTCGAGCCGCTTCCGGCGCTGATGGCGATCGCCGAGGACGTCCTCAAGCTCACGGCCGTGTGCGCGGTCTGCGGCGAGGACGCCGCCTTCCACCAGCGCATCGCCGCCGACACCGCCGGCGACCCGCGGGTGCCGACCGCCGCGCAGGTCGGCGGCATCGAGTCCTATCAGGCCCGCTGCCGCCGCCACTTCACCGCGGGGCGTACCTGAGCCCGCAGCATCCGTCCCGACTCCAGGGATCGGGCCACCTCAGCACTCGATGACGTTCACCGCGAGGCCGCCCTCGCTCGTCTCCTTGTACTTGTGCGACATGTCGATGCCGGTCTGGCGCATGGTCTCGACAACCGCGTCGAGCGAGACGTAGTGCGAGCCGTCGCCGCGCAGCGCGAGGCGCGCGGCGGTCACCGCCGTCGACGCGGCGATCGCGTTGCGCTCGATGCACGGGATCTGCACGAGCCCGCCGACCGGGTCACAGGTGAGGCCGAGGTGGTGCTCCATCGCGATCTCGGCGGCGTTCTCGATCTGCCGGTTCGTGCCGCCCATCACGGCGGTGAGGCCGCCCGCGGCCATCGCACACGCCGATCCCACCTCGGCCTGGCAGCCGCCCTCTGCGCCGGAGATCGACGCGTTGGCCTTGAACAGCGAGCCGAGCGCAGTGGCGGTGAGGAGGAATCGACGGATGCCTCGGCGACGGTTCGCCTCCGCCACCTGTTCGTCGTCCCAGCCTGCGGCCTCCTCGGTGGTCGCCGCGTGCCCGAGATAGCCGAGCAGTGCGCTGCCGACCAGCTCGCCGTAGGGCGTCACCGCATTGCCGGCACCGAGGCCGGAATCGGCGAGGAAGCGCCACCAGTACATCGCGACGGCGGGCAGGATGCCGGCAGCGCCGTTCGTCGGCGCGGTCACGACCCGCCCGCCCGCGGCGTTCTCCTCGTTGACCGCGAGCGCGAACGCGCCCAGCCACTCCCCCGGCAGCTCGCGACGGCCGTCGGCCTCGGCGGCCTCGAGCTGCTCGCGGATGGATGCTGCGCGGCGCTTGACCCCCAGGATCCCGGGGAGAACGCCCCCCGACTCCAGGCCGGCCTCGACGCACGCGGCCATCGCGTCCCAGATCGCATCCAGCCCCTCGGCGATGTCCTCGTCGGGGCGCAGCGACTCCTCGTTGATGCGCGCGGCCTCGGCGATCGTGATGCCCCGCTCGTCGCACACGGCGAGCATCTCCTCAGCGCTCGAGAAGTCGAGGGGGAACGCGTGGGGCCGCACGCCCGCCGCCTCGCCCTCGCGACGGATGAAACCGCCGCCGACGGAGTAGTACGTCTCGCGGATGAGCAGTCCGGCATCTGTCCCCGTCACCGGTTCGACCGCCGCGGACGAACCCGTCTCGCGCACGCCGGGCGCGGCGAGCGCACGCGGCGGTCCGTCGTCGGGCGCGGCCCACGCTTCCAGGGTCATGGCGTTGGGGTGGCCGGGGAGCCGGGTGCGCGGCGCGAACACGACGTCGCCCCGCTCGAACGGCACCGCGTGCACCCCGGCCAACTCGAGCGCGCGATCGTCGGGCCAGGCGCTCCAGGCCGAGCGCACAGCAGCCGGATCCACCGTCTCGGGTTCGAGGCCCTGCAGTCCCGCGACGACGGCGTCGGGTGTGCCGTGGCCGATGCCCGTGGCGCCGAGCGAGCCGTACAGCGTGCAGGTGACGCGGCCGACCTGCGGCAGGACCCCGCTTTCGCGCAGGCGGACGACGAAATCGTGGGCGGCCCGCATGGGACCGACCGTGTGGGAGCTCGAGGGTCCTACGCCGATGGAGAACAGCTCGAACGCCGAGACGTAGGCGCTCATCGCGACCAGGCTAACCCGCCAGGAGCGTGCACTCTGATTCCTGTTACCGACTCGATACGAGCAGGATGCCTCATCTCGCGCGCATTCGTCGTGCAGCCTGGCGGTCTCAGGAAGCGACGGGCCGGAACGAGACGAGGCCGACGGTGTTGCCCTCGGAATCCTTGACGAACGCCTGCCACTCCTCGTGACCCGCCGGACCGAGGGTGTCGTCCTCGTGGGTGAAGATCACGTGCGGCGGCGAGACGACCTCGGCCCGGTCGCCGATTCGCTCGAGGGCCACCGCGACGTCGTCGACGTGCAGGTAAAGCAGCGCGGTCGGGGCGTTGCGGTCCAGCAGCAGCCGCACGCCGTCGAGGTCGAAGAAGAGCAGGCCCGGCGGATCGAACACCGCCGTCGCGTCGGTGCCGAGCAGGGAGGTGTAGAAGCCTGCGGCACGCTCGAGGTCGTCGGCGTGCTGAGCAACCTGCACAAGTCTCATGGCGTCATTCTCGCTCCCGCCGAAGTCCGATGCCAGGGATGCGGCCCTTCCCGCGGCGGGCCGGTGAGGAGTATCAATGAGGGAGGCGATCCTGGAGGTTGGCGATGCTGCTTTTCGTGCTCTATCTGATCCTGATGGTCGGCGGAATGGTGATCCTGGGGCTGTCGTTCGCGTCACCGGTCCTGCCCGCGCTGGTGTTCGTCCTGGGCCTGCTCTGCATCGTGGCGGCCGTCGCGATTCCGGTCACGGCGGGAGCCTTCGAACAACGCCGGTAGGCGAGCGCCCGAGCAGGCGGCGCCTGCTCGCGGTGCGCCCCACGACGGGAACCGCTAGGCTCGGGAACTTCATCTGTCCCGGCTGTGGAGGTTTGCCGTGTCTGTTGTGGAGGAGCCGATCTGGCTCACGCAGGACGCTCTGCGTCAGCTGCAGGAGGAGCTCGAACTGCTCGTGCGCGAGGGCGCCGAAGACGAGCAGAGCCAGGTCCGTGCGCTGGAGCTGCGCGGCACCATCCGTCGAGCCCAGGTCGGCGAGCGCCCGGACGACGGCATCGTCGAGCCCGGGATGCGCGTGACGGTGGAGTTCGACGCGGACGGATCGCGGGAGACGTTCCTGCTCGGCTCCCGCACCCTCCTCGGTGCGGATTCCGACCTGGCCGTCTACTCCCCCGACTCACCGCTCGGCCAGGCGATCGCGGGGCTGCTCCCGGGCGACCGCTTCTCGTACGCCGCGCCGAGCGGGGCGACGATCGCCGGCGCCGTGGCGGACGCGGTCCCGCACAGCTGACAACGGGGTGATCCGGCGGCGCACCCGTTCGGGTGCGGGGACGCCTCAGCGTGAGACGCTGTGGACCGCCGGCGTCAGTTCGCGCGCGAGGTCGCGCGCGAGGTAGCCGAGACCGATGCGCTCGCCGAGCCGGGCGCCGGCCCGGGCGTGCGTCCACGAGCCCCACACCGCCGCGCGGGCGGGGACCACGCCGCGCGCGGCGAATCCCGCGCTCGCACCGGCGAGCACATCGCCGCTCCCGGACGTCCCCAACCCGCTGTCCCCGTCGTCGACCCGCCATGCGCACCCGTCGGCCTGCGCCACCACGCCGTAACAGTTGACGACCGCATCGAACCTCCGGGCGATCTCGCAGACGTCGGCGACGTCGTCGGCGAGCTCACGGCCGAGGAGGATCCTCGCCTCGTCCTTGTTCGGGCTCAGGATGATGTCGTCGGGGAGATCGCCGCGATCGACGTCGGGAAGCACCCCGAGGGCGAAGGCATCGAGCACGACCACGCGCGGACCCGAGGCAACGACGGCGAGCAGCGTCGCGCGCGTCTCGTCGGGGTCGCTGAAGCCGGGCCCGACCAGCACGGCATCGGCGGCCGAGACCTTCTCGCGCACCTCCCCCTTCAGCGGCGCGTCGGCATCGTCGGGCAGCGCGAGGATGCCGGCCTCCGGGAGCGCGATGCCGACCTGGGCGTCGATCGACTGCGGCACCGCGAGCGCGACGCGCCCCGCGCCGACCCGGAGCGCCGACTCGCCCGCGAGGAGCACCGCACCCGGCGAGCTGCGCGAGCCACCCACGACCACGACATCGCCGCGGGACTTCTTCGAGTCTCCCGGGTCGGGCAGGCCCCACTCCCGCAGCAGCGCTTCGGTCACGGGCTCAACGCGGCTGGACATCGGGATCCCCGGGGTGAGCGGTGACATCGGCGCCCTCGCGCTGGAGGTGGGCCACGTCCGAGAAGGCGGCGAGCTCCCAGCCCGCCTCGGTGCGGATCACGTGGGTGATCGAGGCGTTCAGGACGGTGTGTTCGTCGGCGAAACCGAGCAGCTCGTCCTCTCGCAGCGGCAGCAGGATGTAGAGCAGCAGCATCACCACCGCGTCGTGCACCACCAGCATCGCCGTCTCGGGGCCGCTCTCGAGCGCCTCGCGCAGGAACGAGCGCAACCGCAGCGCGACGTCCGCCCACGACTCTCCGCCGGGCGGCCGATGGTAGAACTTGCCGAGGTGGCGACGCCGAGAGAACTCTTCGGGATGCAGTCGCGCGACGCCCTGCCGCGTGAGCAGATCCAGGATCCCGAGCTCGCGGTCGCGCAGCCGCTCGTCGACGAAGATGGTCCGGCCCGCCGCCCCGTCCCCGAGGGCGATCGCCAGCGTCTCCCTCGCGCGGGCGTAAGGCGATACCCAGAACAGATCGATGTGGTCGAGGTGCGGCGCGAGCCACGTTCCGAGTGCGGTCGCCTGTTCCTGCCCGGTGGCCGAGAGCGGGACATCCGCGTCCCGCACGTCGAGCGGGATCACGTCGAGCCCGTCGATCTCGGCGCGCGTCGCCGCGATGTTCCCGATGCTCTCGCCGTGCCGGACCAACCACAGCTCTCTCACCGTCATCGCCCCAGGCTAAGGACGGCGGCCGGGCCGCGGATCCCCATTGACAGGGGGCGGCCGCGGTGTCGTGCGCAGGTTCGGGCAAACGTTCACCGCGGCATCATCCGGCGGATGCTAGCGCTCACACCGCGCGCGCCCCTAGGGTGTCGGACAGCGCGTCCAGGACAGCACACGACGCGACTTTGATCATCCGCAGCCGCCTGGGGGCGGCGCAACAGATGGGAAGTCGAATGTCAGAGAGCAAGCCGACGATCGTCCTCGTCCACGGTGCGTGGGCCGACGCCTCGAGCTGGAACGCCGTCAGCGTTCCGCTCCAGGCCGAAGGGTTCACGGTCCTCGCCCCACCGAACGAGCTGCGCGGACTGTCGTCCGACGCGGCGTACATCGCGTCGTTCCTCGCGCAGCGGACGAGCGGGCCCGTCGTGCTCGTCGGCCACTCGTACGGCGGCGCGGTCATCACGAACGCCGGCGCACACGGCGGTGACGTGAAGGCGCTGGTGTACGTCGACGCGTTCATCCCCGACGAGGGCGAGACCGTCGTCGGCATCCTCGAGGGATCGGGTTCCGCCCTCGCGGTCGCGGATCCGACCACGGTCCTCGATGTCGCGGGCTATCCGGGCGCTCCGGAGGGCGCGGCCGAGGCGTTCCTCAAGCCGCAGACCGTGCATGACGCGTTCGCACAGGACCTCCCCGAGGCCGACCGATGGACGATCGTCGCGACGCAGCGTCCGGCCTCCTTCGTCGCGAACGTGACGCCGTCGGCCGCGCCCGCGTGGAAGACGATCCCGAGCTGGGCCGTCCTCGGCACCGAGGACCGCGTCATCCCGATCGACACGCAGCGCCGCATGGCGGAACGCGCCGGCGCCACGATCACCGAGGTCGACGCGTCGCACGTCTCGATGGTGTCGCAGCCGGCGGCGACGCTGGAGGCGATCCGCGCGGCCGCGGCCTCGATCGGCTGACCGCCGTCACCACGCGCTTCGCCGGTGTCGCACGCGGTCACGCCCGTGCGATACCGGCGATGTGGGTGTTGAACGGGAGGAACGGGGTCCGGATCCGGTAGCGCTCGATCGTCACGCTCTCGAACCCGGCGGAGCGGACGGCCTGTTCCAGATCGCGTTCGCACGAGCAGCCCTCGAACGTCCACGCCCACGGGCGGCGCAGAATCCGCTGCGCGGCGCGGGTCGGCGTGCCGTCGGGGGCGGCGACGTGCTCGAGGAAGCGGAACGTGCCGCCCGGGCGCAGGATGCGCCGGATCTCTGCGAGCACGGCCGCGGGATCCTGTACCGAGCACAGCACCAGCGACGAGATCACACTGTCGGCACTGCGGTCGGCGAGCCCCGTCTTTTCGGCCATGCGTTCCCGCAGATCGAGGAGCACACCGTGCCGCTGCGCCGCGCCCCGGAGCGGCCCGTGCATGGATCGATTGGGTTCGATGGCCACAAGGGTGCTGCCCTCGGTGAGGTACCGCAGGTTGGCGCCGACGCCGGAACCGATCTCGACGACCTGGCGGGGAAGGTTCGCGAAGATGCGCTGCTTGTGCCGGCGCAGGTTGCGTTCGATGTACGGGCCCATCACGCGGAAGAACGCCGCGTTGAACGCCCCGCGCAGCGTGTGCTGCGGGAACTCGAACGCCGTTGTGCGGTCGTCGGCGGTCGTGGTGTCGGCCATGTCTCCTCCTGAACTCAGCCTGTCGCTTGAGACCAGCCTGGGCCGCAGCATCCGTGTCGACAGGCGGGGAAGTACCTCAGTTCGACGGCGCAGAGCCCTCGCGCTGGGCGACGAACCAGGCGGCGATCTGGGCTCGCGACGTGAAGCCGAGGCGCAGCCGGATCCTTTCGACGTGTCCCTCGGCGGAGCGCTCGTCGATGCCGAGCGTCTGCGCGATCTCACGGTTGGTGCGGCCCTCGCTGACCAGAGCGGCGACCTCCGTCTGGCGCGGAGTCAGATCCCGCGGCGAGCGCCGCAGGCCGCGCATGCCGAGGAACCGGCGGATCTGTGCCACGACGGCGTGCGCATCCCCGATGTAGGGCAGATGCGAGCGACCGGGCAGCACGACCAGAGTCGCGCCGGAGATGCCGTCGGCCAGGGAAGCGGCCTCCGCGACGGGGGCGGCGCGGTCCTCGGCCCGATGCACGACCAGCGTCGGGGCGCGGACCTGCGCGAGGAGGTCGCCGATGTCGAGGTCGTAGCTCAGCGCGAGGAGGGAGCGGGCGGTCTCGGCGGAGGACGAGGCCCGCTGATACCGGCCGAAGTCCTTTCGCATCGCGGACGTCGCGTCCGGCGCGAAGATGTCGGTGAGCACATCGGCACCCAGCCCCCAGTGCGACTCGACCAGTCCCAGCACGTGATCGCGCACGTCGGGGGTGGAGATGTTCGCGCCCGAGACCCATCCGCCGTACAGCACGAGCCGCCGCACGGTCTCCGGATGCGCCGCCGCCCATGCGACCGCGACGAGCGCTCCCATCGATGTCCCGACGACGTCGAACGGCTCCGGACCGACGAGATCCGCGACCGCCGCGAGCTGCTCGAGCTCGGACTCCAGGGAGGGCACGCGACCGGATGACACAGACAGCCCGCACCCGGCGCGGTCGTAGCGCACGAGCCGGCAGCCTTCGGCGAGGCTCTCGTAGAAGGCCCGCTCCTCCGGCATCTCCCAGCTCAGCTGCAGATGACTGAGCCACCCGCCGACGTACACGAGCGGGCGCCCCTCACCGACCGAGGCGTACGCGACCTCGGTGCCATCAGCCGTCGACACGCGACCGATGCGTTGCTGCACACGCCCATTATGACGACGGCTCCTCCGCAGCAGCGGGATCGATTGCGCCGCACAACGCCGCCGGAGACTCTACGGTTCTTGCCACGTCAGGCGAGGCTCGAGTTCGAGGTAGCGGGCGCAGCGGGCCGCAGCATCCTGAATCGCGTCCTCCTCGTCGGGAGCGAGGCGCCGCAGCCTGCGGATCTCGAAGGTCACCGCCCGCTTCGTGAGCGTGCGCTTCATCCCGGCGACGACCTGCCCGTCGACGAGCGCCATGCCGATCGCGGTCTCGCGCCCTCGCGACAGCAGCCCGTCGGCATCGAGCACCCAGCGCGAGTCCTGATAGCCGCGATACGTCTCGTCGAGCACCTGCAGGAGGTGGCCTTTCGGCGAGACGGATGCTGGCCGGCCGGGTGCGTGCCAGTAGGTCCGATCGTCGTGATCGAACGACTCGAGTCGGTCGGCGGCGCCCGCGAGTCCGCGACGGGCATCGGTGAGGGTGAGCGTCGCCCAATAGGCGAGATCGCGTGCGGTGGCGGGTCCGTGAGAGGTGAAGTAGCGCACCGCGAGCTCGACGAGCGCCTCGTCGCGATCCAGCCGTCGCGGCGCGTCGACGCGGTCGGAGAACAGCGCGTAGGTGTGCTCGCCCTCACGCGGAACGCCGCTGCAGATCAGAGCGTGCAGCTCCAGATGGCCCGCCAGGAGCATGAGCTGCATGCCCGTCAGCTCGTATCCGCGCTGCGCCAAGGCGTCGGCGAGCTCGGCGCGGGTGCGATCGGGCGACGCGGCGAGGAGTTCGAGCACGGCGTCGGCGACAGCGCCCAGTCGGTCACCGAGCGGGACGAGCTGCTGATCCACGACGGGCAGCACCCGATCGCGGGTCAGCTCGAGGAGCCACAGCACGTCATCGGCGTGGACGTAGTGCCAGGTCGGACGAAGGACGTGCGTCCTGAGCACCCGCCCGCTCTCCAGGAGCCCGGCGAGGTCTGACTGCTGCGGGTGGCGCGTGCGGGTGGCGACGGCCCACGCCGACTGCGACGGATTCTCCGCCTGCACGGCGAGGAGCGACCGCACCACCTCTTCCGCACCGTCGACGGGTGCCGCGAGATGCTGCGAGTGCAATCGCCAGCGTGCGATGTCGCGATCGGTGAGCACGTGACGAGCGTATGCGCCAGGCCCGCCAGGGGTCGACGGTCGCCATCGCGAGTCGACGGCGAGACGGAGCCACCGGCCTGACCGGGGCATCGAGACTGCCCGTCCCCTATACTCCACTGAAGTATCCCCCCAAATACGACGCCGTATTCCTCAGATACGTCGACGTATCCCCGAAGCGGGCCCCACCCGCCGTCCATCGGAGTGCATGTGGTTCGAGTGCAGCCGAACACGCCCATCGGCAGCGATGCCCCCACGCGGGCGGCCGTCCGCGCCGCACAGCGGCGGCGGCGGTCCCTGCTGCTGCTCGGAGTGATCCTCGTCCTCGTCGTGGCGATCGCGGTCGTCCTCGGCATCTTCCTCGCGCGCGGCACAGGCGGTGAACCCGAACAGGAGCCGGCGTCGACGAACGGGTGTCTGCCGTCGAGTCTGCGCATCACGGCGGATCCCGCGCTCGCAGGAGCGCTCGAGGCGATCGTCGCCGATCTGCCGTCATCCGGCTCCGACTGCCCCGACGTGACGATCGTCGCGGAAGACAGCGCCGCCACAGCCGCGGCGCTGGCCGCCGGATCCGCGCCCGACTTCGACGTGTGGGTGCCCGACTCCGCGATGTGGCCGGCGCGAGCGGCCGGCCAGGCGGAACTCACGGGTGTGGACGCGGCAGACCTGGTCGTGGGCGCCACGGTGGCCAGCACGCCGGTCGTCTTCGCGGCGACCGAACCCACGGCGGCGGCGCTCGAGTCGGCGGGCGCGGGGTTCTCGAGCCTCGCGGGCCGCGCGGTCGCTGCCGTGCTGCCGGATCCGTCGACGGTCGCCGCAAGCTCAGCGGCGCTGCTCGCGCTGCAGACCGCGGTCGGCGGGGACGCGCGCGCCTTCACGGCGCTTGTGCTCGGCCTCGACACCGGCGTCGTCCCCACCGCCGCCGATGCGCTCGCGGCCGTATCCGCCGCCACGACCCCGACGATCGCCGTCACCACAGAGCAGGCGCTGCGGAAGTACGGCCAGGAGACCCAGACCCCGCTCGTCCCCGTCTACCCGGCCGACGTGAAGCCCGCGCTGAGCATCCCCGTGGTGACGCTCGCCGAGGCTCCGACCGACACGCTCGAAGCAGTGGAGATGCTGACCGCCGCCATCGCGGAAGGAAGCGATCACCTCGCCGAGTTCGGACTGCGCGACGCGGCAGACGAAACGCCGGACGCGGCGACGGATGCTGCGGGCACCGGCGCGCCCGCTGAGCCTATCGACAGCGCCAACCAAGCCGAAGCGCTGCGCACCTGGCAGATGCTCACGGCGCCGTCTCGGATGCTGTCGCTCAACGACGTCTCCGGCTCCATGCTCCAGCCGGCGACCGCCGACATGCGGCGCATCGACTTGTTCGAGCAGGCCGCCGTCCGTGCGGTCAACTCGCTGTCGGACGACTCGTCGCTCGCGACCTGGGTGTTCTCGAGCCGGCGGATCGGCGGACAGGACTGGCAGGAGGTCGTCCCCTTCGGCCCCCTGGGCGATCCGGCGCACAAGCAGCGCACCATCGACACGGCCAACGGGCTCGACAGCCTCGTCGGCGGCGGCACCGGCCTCTACGACAGCGTGCTCGCGGCGGTGCAGTACATGCGCGACACGTATGTCCCCGGACAGGTGCATCTGGTGCTGCTCAACACCGACGGGGTCAACGAGGACGATGAGGGGCTGGGCCTGCCGGAGCTGCTCGCGCAACTCGAGACCCTGCGGGATCCCGCGAAACCCGTCGCCGTCATCGCGATCGGCTACGGACCCGACACCGACCAGGCCGCTCTGGAGCAGATCGCCGCCGCCACCGACGGCGCTGCGTATCAGGCCTTCCAGCCGACCGACATCGGCACCGTGCTCATCGACGCGGTCACCCAGCGCGGCTGCCGCCCGAACTGCGGCTGAGGGCCGCGGTTCGGGCTGCGGCAGTCGCTAAGACTGCGCCGGACGGAGGGCCGCGCCGGTGAAGTAGCTCACCGCGCCGTGGGCGTCCTCGACGCCGAAGACCCACTTGCCCGAAGGCGTTGCCCGAACATCGATGACGATGCCGCGTGCGTTCGTCGTGAAGACATCGTCACCCGGCTTGAAGACGGTATCGGTCATGCCTCGGATGCTACGGGCGGCACGTCTCGGCTCGCCTCCCCCGTGAGGAGGATTTCGTCTAGGAGTTGATCTGCTCGACGACGTCGTCCGCCGAATCCTCGATGGCCTTGCGCAGCTTCTCGTAGTCGTCCGCGTCGATCGCCTTGCTGATGCGCTTGTCCGACCGCTGAAGCGCCTTCTCCACGTTGTCGGCCCAGCGATCGTCGACCACGGCAACGACCGCCGATGTGCCGGGTGCGAGCCACTCGTCGACGTCGACGCCGAACTGCTTCTCCTCGCGGTTCTTCTTGATCTTTCCGAGGATCGCGCCGATGCCGGCGCCGACCGCGGTGGCCGCGAGCAGCGGCGGCGCGAACAGGCCGACGACCACGCCGGCGCCGGCACCCCAGGCGGCGCCCTTGCCGACAGACTTGTCGCCGTGCTCCTTGACCTGGACCTTGCCGTCCTTGTCGCGGACCAGAACGACCGCGCCGATGATCTCGTAGCCGCCGGCGTCCTGGCCGCTTCGGAGGGCCTTGTAGTCGTCCGACGCGGCCGCGGTGTCGTCGTACGAGCCGACCACCAGTGCGAGGTTCTCCGTACCCATCGATCTCTCCTTCGGTTGAACTCAGAGGCGACCGGCCGGCCGCTTCCGGACTCTGGGTCATCAGGGTGCTGTGATCCTATTGCGGGCCCCGCACGCTGGCGAGGCCCCGGCGGGTGAATTCTCGGGGTCCTGCGGTCGAGTCCGTTGCGCAACCCGCACCCTCGCTCGGCCGACGATTGACGAGCACCGATCAGTGAGGAATAGTTAGGCATATGCCTAACTATTTCGGAGAGCTGGATGCTGTGCTCCGAGCTCTCGCGGACCCCACCCGCCGCGCGGTCGTGGAGCGTCTGGCGAAATCCCCCGCTGTCGTGTCCGACCTGATGGCCCCGTTCTCGATGGCACTGCCGTCTCTGCTCCAGCACTTGCGGATCCTCGAGGACGCCAGAGTCGTCACCTCGAGCAAGCAGGGGCGCGTCCGGACCGTGAGCCTGCGACCCGGCGCGCTCGACGTGCTGCATCTCTGGCTCGGCGAGCAGCGAACCTCCGCGGAACGCCAGGCGGACCGCCTCGGCATCCACCTGGCCCGCACCACCCCGAAGGAGATCTGAAATGACCCGTGTTCGCGTCGACCTGTTCTCGTCACTCGACGGCTACACCGCCGCGCCCGATCCCGAGGCCGACAACCCCATGGGCGAGGACTGGGGTCCCCTGACCGCGGCCTACGCCGCCACGCGCACCTTCCGTCAGAAGGTCTTCGGCGACACGAGCGGCGCGGGAACCACAGGGATCGACGAATCGTTCGCCGCCTCGTTCTTCACGGGCGTGGGCGCCGAGATCATGGGCGCGGCCATGTTCGGTCTGCACGCGTACCCAGATGACCCCGATTGGAAGGGGTGGTGGGGCGACCAGCCGCCGTTCGGTTACCCCGTCTACGTGCTCACGCACACCGCGCCGCGGCCGTCGATCCCGATGGCCGGCGGGACGACGTTCGAGTTCCGCACCGGCGCCATCGAGGACGTGCTCGCCGAGGCGACCACCGCCGCCGGTGGTCTCGACGTCCGGGTCGGGGGCGGTGTGCGCACCGCGCGCGAGTTCCTCCGCGCCGGACTCGTCGACGACCTCCACGTCGCGATCGCGCCGATCGTGCTCGGCCGGGGCGCCCGGGTCTGGGACGACCTTCGGGGCCTCGAATCCACCCACCGGGTACGGACCCAGGTCGCCGAGAGCGGCACGATCCACGTCACCTTCACCCGCGGGGACAGCGCCCGATGACGATCGACCGGCGCCTCGCCCACTCCGGCTTCACCCTCACCCGCGAGTACCCCGCGCCCGTCACCAGGGTCTGGCACGCGTTCGCCGACGGGGAGCAGAAGCGTCGCTGGCTCAGCGACGGGGACGCGTTCGAGTCCGGCGAGTGGACGTTCGACTTCCGCGTCGGCGGCCGCGACATCGACGAGGCGAAGTTCCACGGAGGCCCGCTCTCACGGTACGAGGCCGTTTACACCGACATCGTCGAACACGTCCGCATCGTCACGACCTACGACATGTGGCTCGATGGCACGCACATGTCCACGTCGGTGGCGTCCTTCGAGTTCGAGCAGGTTGCGGGCGGCACCCGGCTCACGCATGTCGAGCACGGCATCTTCTTCGACAGGTTCTGGGCTGACGGCCCGAACCGCGAAGAAGGCACCCGAGGCCTGCTCGAAGCCCTCGCCCGCCACCTCGACTAGCGTCGGGCGGCAGGATGCCACCCGGGTCCGTGGCCCCCTGGCCTCAGTCCGCCGGAGGGAGCTGGGCGAGTATCGCTCCGTGGGGCCGGGGCTTCGGGTGACGACCGATCCGGGTGTGCGTCTCGATGACTTCGAAGCCGACTGCCCTCAACTCGTGCGCCAGAGCTTCTGGCGGCCAGCGGTACGCGGTGATCACGGCGTGATCGAACGGCTCCACGGTGTCGCTGATGAAGAACCCGACGAGGAGGGTCCCACCCGGCTGGAGCACTCGAACGAACTCTTCGAGTGCGGGCCGCATGGCGCTCGGTTCATGGTGGATCAGCGAGTACCACGTCAGGATCCCCCCGATGCTTCCGGCGGGGTCGGGCAGAGTGTCGAAGCTTCTCTGTTCGAAGGCGACGTCGGGGTAGGTCCTCCGCGCGTGGTCGACGAAGCTGCCGACCTGGTCCACGCCGCGAACATCGTGGCCCTGCGCGGCGAGGTACGCCGTCCAGTGCCCGGGGCCGCATCCCGCGTCCAGGAGCGGACCGCCGGTCTGCGCCGCCCAGGTCGTGACGAGCTGCAGGTCGGACGGGTGCACGGAAGAGATCGAGCTGAGCTGCTCGATGTAGTCCGCAGCTCGACGCGAGTATGCGGCTTCGACGTTCGAGGGCATGACGGGAGACTAGGCCAGGTCACCATCTCCCGACACCGATCCCGTCTTCGGTGAAAGAATGGCCCGTGCTCGATCGACCTGAGATTGTCTGCATCTCGCCCGTCGCCGAGCGCGCCGCTGGGGCCGTCCTCAATCCAGGAATGTGGTCGGGTCGAATTCGCCGATCGGGATCACCCGGATCCGGGACAGAGGAGCGTCGAAGACCCGCGCGTCGTACTCGAGGTCGAACTTCTCCAGCCCGGCGAGCGAGTTGAAGCCGACGTTTCGGAACTCTGCGAATGAGACGACGCCGACTCGCCGCGGTGGACCGATCAGGCCCGCGATGTCCTCGATGAAGTCGCCGTCGTGGCTGACGAGCATCACGTCGGCAGAACGACCGTCGAGTGCGCGCAGTGTGCGCTGGATGGCGATGTCGACGACCTTCTCGTCTGGCTCGCCGGACAGAGGGACGACGATGTAGTCCATCGCCTTGAGCGCCTGGACGAATGCCATCGGGATACCCGATGACGCGTTGAGGAAGAAGACGCCCCGCGCCGCCTGGGCCCACTCTCTTCCTGCGAATGCGAGGAGTCGATCCCACCGCGGCCGCTCGTCCGGCTGCGGCCGCCGGTTGAGAATCGAGGTTCCGAGCGTCGCGTCGATGTTCTCGCCGTCCACGAGCACCCATGTTGTTCGAGAGTCTGCCGCTGACAAATCCGTCTCCTTCGTGAGCAGTTCAGAGCGAATCATATGTGGCGCAAGGACGCGGCCTTCGCGGCCACGCTGCCGACTCGAGCCCCGTAGGCGACGAATCCGAGCATGCCGCCAGCGACGACCAGCACCCCGAGAGTCACTACGGGCATGGGAACGGGAATCAGAGCGAATACGCCACCGAGGACACTCACAACTCCCGAGCAGACCGTCGCGCGTCGCGCTCGTACATGCGCGGCCAGCCAGGCTTCCTCGCTCGCCATCGTGCTCGGAATCCGGATCCCGGCGAGTTGATTCCGCTTGAGACGCCCGGACGCCGCCGCATTCGCCATCCAGATCAAGAGGACGCCGGCGCCCACCATGACGACGAATAGGACCAGCCTCGCCACCCACTCATTCTCCACAGCTTCGACGCTATCCCGCGCCCGATCAGCCGCCCTACGACGCTTCGGCGTTAGGGTCTCATCTCACGGCTGCCGGCATAAGAGGCCCCTGTCCGAGTGTCGCCGCCCTCACGCACAGTGCCTATTCGGGACGTTTCTCCACCCAGGTCACCATGAGATACGGACTGTAGACGAACACGACGGTGTCGTTCTTCCAAGGGACTTCGATCAAACCCTTGCCCGCCTCCATCGCCGCGACGATCTGCGAACGAAGCGCCTCCCACTCGCTCACGTCCGTGAAGCGGAACTTCCTGTAGGCCGTCTCCGGCCCGATGTACAGCGTCACGTCCGATGCCATGCAACGGACTCTATCGACGTCACGCGCCATCGTTGATGGAAACGCGTCTGCCGATGTCCGAGCCGTCTTCACCCCGCGGTGGACGCGGGCCCGCAAGGCTCCGAATCGAACGTCACCGGGAAAGAGGTGATCGGCCCGGGGTAGACGTAGTAGCGCCCGACGGCCGAGGTCATGGTCGTGCCCGCACCCAGGGGCAGTCACCCAAGTACGGGTACCGGCTCGGGTATACCGTGAACGCTGACGTTCCTGTGCGCGAGCATCACTTGGATGTCGGACGACAGGGTCCGCTCCCCGACAGCACCGGAGCTCGGATTGAGGTGGTGACGCGCGTCCAGCTGATTGACTGGTGCCTATGGACGCCATCGCGATGTTCCCGCTGGGCAGTGTCCTGTTGCCGTACACACCGCTGGTGCTGAGGGTGTTCGAACCGCGATACCTCACCATGATCGGGCGCCTGCTCGACGTGGAGGATCCGGAGTTCGGGGTCGTCCTCATCGAGCGGGGTCTCGAGTCAGGCGGTGGGGATCAGCGCTCCTCCGTCGGCACCATGGCGCGGATCCTGCAGATCGAGGCGGGCGCCGCGGACCTGTACGTGGTCGCCGTCGGCGGGGAGCGGATCATCGTCGACCGATGGGGCGAAGAAGACCCGCACCCGGTGGCCGACGTGTCGACGATGGCCCCGCTCGTGTGGGACGAAGCGCTCACGCCACTCCACCGCGAGGCCGAGCAGGTCGTGCGCCGCCTCGCGACGCTCGCCTCCGTCCTGGATGAGGCTCGATGGGATCCCGGGACGGACCTTTCGGAAGACCCGGTGGAGTCGTCCTGGCAGCTCGCCGCGATCGCTCCGCTGGGCGAGTACGACCGGTTCCGACTGCTGAACTCGACCAGCCTCGGCGGCCTGCTGCGCGGCATCCTCGACCTGTGCCTCGAGGAGGAGCCGGCGCTCATCGCGCGCGTCGCCGATGCGCGCGACGCGGGTGCCGGCAACCCCTGACCAAGGCGGCGCAGGAGAACGACACGAAACTGCATGCGTCGCCCGACTGCCGACGGAGATCAGGCGAACAGTTCGTCGAACGCGTCCGTACGCACACGCGGAGCCGCGACGGCCCGCGTGAGCGCCGGCTCGGGGGTGACGGCGGCGGTGCTGACCGGCTCCATGAGAGCGCGTGCGGTCTCGGTCAGGAATCTGCTGGGCTTGGCGGCGACATGCTTGGCCAGGAACGCAGTGGGGTGCGTGGGCAGCTGCGAGGGCACGTAGACGTCGAGGGTGTCCCGTGCGCGGGTGAGCGCAACGTAGAAGAGGCGCTGCTCCTCAGCGAGGCCGGCGCGCGAGGTGAGTGCCATGTCCGAGGGCATCGCGCCATCGTTCGCCCGCATGAGGTGCACCGTGTCCCATTCCAGGCCCTTGGCGGAGTGGATCGTCGACAGGGTCAGCCAGTCCTCGTCGAGGTGTGGCTGCTTCGCCCAGTCGCCGGCGACGTTCACCGGGTCGATCGCCTGCTCGCTCACGAACATGCGGAGATCGCTCTGCCCGGCGGCGGCCTGCGCGATGCCGTCGACTTCGGTCACCCGACGGTGCCAGTCCGGGTAGTGCGCGCGCAGCAACGGGTCCACCGCGCCTCGGCACGCCTCGACCAGCTCCGGCGCGGCGGTCGTGGAGTCGACCGCGCCAAGCAGCGACAGGGTCGACGCGAGCCCCGTGCGCGCCTTCGCCGGTGCCGCCGCGACCGCGTCCGCCGCGCGATCGACGCCCCCGTCCGCAAGGATCTTCGCCAGTCCCCGCGCACTCGCCTTGCCGATCGCGCGGTGCCGGGTGAGCAGGCGATACCAGGACACCTCGTCCGCCGGATTGAGCACCACTCGGAAACTCGCCAGCAGGTCGCGCACGTGCGACGTCTCGAGGTAGCCGATCCCGCCGAACTTGTGAAACGGGATCCCCCGCACCTTGAGCTCGACCTCGAGCTGCGCGCTGTGGGAGCCGGTGCGCATCAGCACGGCCTGCGAACGCAGGGGCGTGCCATCGACGTGCGCGGCGAGGATGCGGTCGGCGATCGTGCGGGCCTCGTCGTCGGCGTTGCGGCACGTGACCACCGTCGGCCGGCCGCCCGGCTGCGCACGGTCGGCCACCAGTTGCAACCTCAGCTCGCCCGGCCGCACCTGGTTCGCGAGGTCGAGGATCGGTTGCGTGGATCGGAAGTTGCGTTCGAGGCGCACCAGCGTGGCGTCGGGGTACGCCTCGACGAGTTCGAGCAGGTGCCCGGCGCTCGCGCCCCGGAAGGCGTAGATCGCCTGTGCGTCGTCGCCGACGACCGTGAGCCCGCGACCGTCGGGACTCAGCCCGCGCACGATGTCGACCTGAAGCTGATTGACGTCCTGGTACTCGTCGACCAGCACCCAGTCCCACCGCGCCCGCAGCCGCGCCCCGACGTCGGGATCGGCGACCAGCGCCCGCCAGGCGATGAGCAGATCATCCAGGTCGAGCAAGCCGCGCTCGCGTTTGCGGGCGCGGTATTGACGCAGCAGGCCGGCGATGGCGTCGGCCTGCTCGAGCGCCCACGGAAACTGCTCTTCGATGACGGTGCGGGCCGGGGTCGCAGTGTTGATCGTGCGGGAGGCGATGTCCGCGATGGTGCGTGTCGTGGGCAGGCGAACCTCGGTGCCGTCGAGCCCGTGGTCGGCGCGCAGCAGGTCGATGAGGTCGATGACGTCGTCGGGATCGATCACCGTCACGTCCTCCAGCCCCAGGTGCTGTGCGTGCTCGGCGACCAAGCGGTGCGCGACGGCATGGAACGTGCCCCCGGCGATGCGCTGCGCAGCCTGCGCGTCGCCGCACATCACCGCAGCGCGAGAGAGCATCGCGGACGCCGCGCGCCGAGTGAACGTCAGCAGCAGGACGCGTTCCGGCACGACCCCGGCCTCGAGCAGCCGCGCCACCCGAGCAGTGAGCACGCGTGTCTTCCCGGTCCCCGCCCCCGCGGCGACCACCAGCGGCCCCTCACCGTGCTCGACTGCCTGAAGCTGTGCCGGATCCAGTCCCGCAAGCGCATCGCTTACTGCCACGCAGGTGACCGTAACGAGAACCCCGGACATTTCAGCCAGCGGCCGCCGCCCTCGCGTAGCCTGTCGGAATCCGCAAAGGGTGGGAGATCTCGCAGAGGCGAGCGACGCCGCAACGCCCTCAGGTGCCGAGCGTGGAGACCAGCACGCCGCCGTCGGTCGGCAGTACCCGCCAAACGCTGCCTTCTCCTTCGACCCGGAGCGTGCTGTCACCCACGATCAGGGCGGTGCGCTCGTCGATGCCGAGCCCACCCGCGACCATCCCCGACTCGACGGCCGCGACCAATCGGGACAGCATGCCGCGCTGAGCCACGTGCACCTCGATGGCCACGTCGACGAGGCCGATGCCGGCCTCGATCTCCAGTTCGTCCCCCGCTTCGTCGGGGTCCTCCGGTGAGACGACCACGCCGCCGATGCGCGAGCCGCCTCCGAGCGATCCCTCCGCGACGATCATCGCTCCGGCCGAGACGCCGAGGTACGGCACACCGCCCGCAACCAGCCGACGCAACTCGCTGAACACCGGCTCCAGCCCGGAGCGCACGTCCTCGACGACGCCGCCACCCACCGCAATGCCGTCGACGTCGGCGATCGCGCCGGGCCCGATCGGCTCGCCGTGGCGCCCCGCGGTCAGGTGCACGTCGATCGCGGATCCCGTTGCGGCCTCGGCGAGAAGCTCGCCGAGCGCCACCGCCTTCTCCGCTGCCTCGGGGTGCAGGGAGATCACCGCGATGCGCGGCCGCGAGCGGCCCGCGTCGGCCGCTCGCGCCACCGCTTCAGCGATGAACGGCGCATAGAGCGGGGCATCCGCAGCCGTGGTCGCGCCGCCGCCGATGAGGTGCACGCTCACGCGACACCACTCCCAGCTGCGGTGGCAAGCGATGGTGCTGCATCGCCGAGCTGGTCGCGACTGAGGGTTCCATCGACGCCGGTGCCCGCGTCGTTCGCATCGAAGGTCATCCGGAGAGCCTACGCGGGCCAGGGTCGAGCCCGGGGACCAGCGCACACGTGCATGCACGCCGATCACCGATCGGAAGCGGCCGGTCCCTCAGCGGATGGTCCACCCGCCGTCGACGACCAGCGTCTGGCCGGTGACGAGCGAGGCCGCCGGGGAGCAGAGGAACAAGACCGCTCCGGCCACCTCTGTGGGCTTGCCGATCCGATGCAGCGCCGCGATCCGGTCGATGACGTCGGCGCGGAACGCGGGGTCAGACAGCGCGTCGGCCGTGCCGTCGGTTTCGATGAACGTGGGAGCGACCGCATTGACGCGGATGCCCCGGTCACCCCACTCGACCGCATGGCAGCGAGTCATATGCAGCATCGCTGCCTTTGCCACGCAGTACGACGACTCGCCGGGCAGCGCCACGATGCCTGCTTGCGATGCGACATTCACGATCGCGCCCCCGGACGGCATCGAGCGCGCGACGTGCTGCGAGAGGAACAGCGCCGAACGGACGTTCAGCGACCACACCGCATCGAAATCCGCCTCCGTGACGTCGATCGCCGGCGCATTGATCCCGCCGCCGGCGTTGTTCACCAGGATGTCGAACGCGCCATCCTCCGATGCGGCGTCGACCGCTGCTCGGGCCTCATCGAGCCGCGTGACATCGAGGGCGATCGAGGATGCGGAACCGCCCTCAGCCCGAATCGCCCGGAGTGGCTGATCCGCGCTTTCCGGATCACGGACGCCGAGGACCACGTGGGCGCCTGCGGCCGCGAGCGCGTGCGCGATCGCAAGACCGAGACCGCGGTTGCCGCCTGTGACCAGCGCTCGCCGGCCGGTCAGATCGAAGTACTCCATGTCGCTCCTCACTCATTCCCTCCGAAGCCTGTCCTCGAGTGCGCGACGCGCACCGGTGATGGCGTGGTCGTCAGCGGTAAGAGATCACCGTCACACTGTCGCTGAGCCGTGTGCGCTTCCCGCCCGCCACCTCCTCGTCGGGGAACGTGAACGTCCCTGCTTCGATGCGAGTGCCTGTCTCAAGTGTGCTTCCGATACCCAAGCCCGCCCCACATCCCGTGTGCTCCCACTCTCCATCGCGGATGTGGATCAGGCACAGGGTGTCGTCAGTGCCGCGAGCAAGGTAGATATCCGCGCCCTCGACCTCGCCGACGAAGCGGGTGCTATCGGCGTCGACATCCTGCGAGGCAGCGCCGACCAGGACATCGCGATCTGTCTGCACCGATTCGAACTCGGGAAGCGTCGTAGGCGAGCAACCCGCGAGAACCAAGGTGGAGAAAAGGGCCAGCACCGCCGTTGCTCGCGATCGCATCTCCGCACCATACAGCGGCTCATCGGCACCGGCGAGGCGGACCGCAGAGTCCCAGGCCCGTTGCGCGGTCGCTCTGCGAGCGAGCACGCCGCCGCAATCCGTGGGAAGCGCGGCTATCTTCGAGCGGTGAGGTTCGTCGACTCGTTCTTCGACAAGGACAACAGGTACTCGCTCGGACGCGACACGGGATCGCTCTCCGCGTACCTGTCGATCCCGGTATCAAGCAGCACCGTCGACTATGAGGAGTATTACGCGATCAGTGATGCGGAGTACTCGACCCTCAGCGGCGATCTGGAAGCGGCGAAAGCATTCGCCGAACAGTGCCGCCGGCACGAGCTCGACGATCGGCTGATCCTGAAGCCGGGCTGGAACCGGGGCTCCCCACGGTAAGTCGCTCGGGACACCGGTCGGACTTCGGCCGCTGGGTACAGTGCTGCGCATGGAACAGATCCCGCCCCCGCGCCGCCAAATCCGCCTGTTCCCGGACTATTCGCGCGACTACCCGCTCTGGGAGAACTCGACACCGACGTGGGACGTGGGCTACGCCACCACGCCCGAGACCTATGGACTCAGTCACGAGCTCGGTCAGGACCTCGCCGGATGGCAGGCCTTCTTCGAGGAGCACGCCGACCCGTTCGACGGGTGGGACAGCGACGCGAACCTGCAGAAGTGGTTGCGCGACGGAGAGTGGCTCGCCCGTCGCCTCGAGGAAGAGGTCCAGGACTTCGCCGACGTGAAGCGGGAGTTCGGCGACTGGCAGGACACCAGATCGTGAGCCCGGCGGGTGCTTAGACGGGGCCTCGCGCGTGCACCTGCGGCAAGCCGCGCACAATAGGTCCCATGGTCGAGATCTCCGACGCGGACTTCCAGGCGATGGTCGCCGGAGAGTACGACGCTCTGCCCGAAGACATGGTGAGAGGTCTCGAGAACGTGGCGATCCTCATCGCGAACCAGCCCGCGGGCGAGCGGCCGCGGCTGTTCGGGCTCTACAGCGGGCGCCCGCTGAAGACACGTGGCGTGTACGGCTACGGGGAGCTCCCCGACCGGATCACCCTGTTCAAGAACAACATGCAGGAGCACAGCCCGGATCTCGATGCCCTTCGGGCGCGTGTTCGGATCACCCTCGTGCACGAGATCGGACACTACTTCGGGCTGGATGACGCACGCCTGCGCGAACTCGGGTGGGCCTAGAACGCGGACGCGCTCGCCGTCTGGCGCGCTCCGGTCTGCAGCTGAGGGACATCGCCGTGGCTCGACACCTATCGCTGCCGAACGTGACCACATCGGCCTACGCGGTTGTTCCCCCGACCGGCGCGGCCGCTTCCACGCCGAGCGCCGCACGCAACTCCTCCTTCGCTTTCGCATAGCGGCTGCGCGCAGTGGACGACCGGATGCCGAGCAGGTCCGCAGCCTCCGCGAGACTGAGCCGCTCCCAGTGCACCAACCGCACGAGTTCCGCACGGTCGGGGTCGAGCCGCGCGATCGCATCGCGCACCTCGGCGCCCTCGTCCGCGGCAGGCGACACGCCGTCCGTTCCTTCCGACGCCCGAATGCGGTCAGCGAGAGCCCATCGACGACGCTGACCGCGCGCGTGGTTGAGGAGCGTCGTGCGTGCGATGCCGAACAGCCACATACGCGCACGCTCGGGATCGTCCGGCAGATCCTCCGCCCTGCGCCACGCGACGACCATCGTTTCGCCGAGCAGGTCGGGAGCGTCATCGAAGCCGACGCGCCGCTGCAGATAGGCCAGGAGGAACGGGGATGCCGCGGCCAAGGCGGTCTCGAGGGCACGCGTCACCACTGCTCGCCCTCGCAGTGCACCTGGCTGCTGCTGTTCGTGACGCTTCCTTGGCCGAACCCGCGCGTGCCCAGCTCCACGTAGAGCGCCTCGCTCACGGCCAGGTCGACGGCACTCCAGTAGTTGAGATCGGGCAGGCGCGGATCTGTGATGGGTTCCGGTTCCTTCGCCTGCGCGTCTTCGATCACGTCGAGGTACTTCCCCATCAGCGGCTCGACCTCTGCCGACAGGTCGGCCTTCGCGAACCATTCGTCGATGACCCGATCGAGCTCGAATTGTCGGAAGGGGTTTGAGGCGACGAAGTTGCCCTGCCGCAGTTCGCACTGGCCCCAGGTCGGCGAGGTGTACGTGTAGCTGCGGTTCGGCTCCATCCCCGCGCCCCACAGCCACGGCGAGGACGCGGTCGCGATCGCCGCGCCGCCCACGAGCACGAGCGAGAGGATCGCCGCGGCGATGCCGATGAGCCGGCGCCGCGGGGGTTTCGCCTCCTGCGCAGCGGAGGCGATCATCGCCTGCAGGTCGACGGGATCAGCCGAGCGGACGGTTGGCGCGGAGCGCTCGAACAGAGCGTCCAGGGGATCGGGGGTCATGGCGCCTCCAGATGGGAAGTGGTTCTACTCCGTACCTGTCCGGCACACGCTGGTTCGTCCACACCAGGATCCAGCACTCCAGCCCCAACTCCTCGAAGGGAGGAATCACAGTTTGCTGGGCCTGCCGTCGCCATACCGGGAGCGGTACCATGACGCGCAGGCGCTCCGCTGGGGGCGAGCGCAAGTCGCGACAGCGGCAATCAGGCTCACAACGCGTCGCGGCGAGTCATTTTCTCTGCATTTGGAGCAGTGATGACCGACACGACGAATGGAAAGATCGCCCACCAACAGCAAGCCCAGGATGAGCAGCCGGACTTCATCACGGCGGCCCTGAAGACCCACCGCTATCTGCGACTATCGTTCGTCTTCGCCGTCGCAGCCCTCTTCATCGGCGTGATCATCGCCTCGGTGGCCGGCGGCTACGTGAAGGGGTCGATCAGCTACTACTACTGGACCCCGGCACGGAACGTGTTCGTCGGCGTCCTGATCGCGGCATCCCTCGCGATGCTCGCCCTCAACGGCCGAGGAGGTGCGGCGAAGATCCCGCTGGGAAGGCGGACCCTCACACTCCCCAGCCCCTCGACGCTGCTCGATTTCGCTGCGATCTTCGGACCGCTCATCGCGATCGTGCCCACTGACGTGAAGGCCACTGAGCAGGGTCTGACCACGTTCACGTGCGAGGGCGAGGAGCAGAGCTGCCTGCCGAAGGCCGCATTTCCCGAGGTGCAGAACGCGGTCCTCACCTACATCCTCACCCTCGTGGTGGTCGTCGTGGTGATGCTGATCGTGCAGCGCAAGGAGAAGCGGAAGCGGTTCGCACTCCTTGTCCCTGTGACCGCCGCCGTCACCGCCGTCGCCCTCTTCCTCTTCACCTTCGTGGCGAACGGCGCGTTCCCGTACTTCCGAATCGGCCCGTGGAGTTTCAGCATCCACTACATCGCCACGTTCCTGTTCTTCGCCGCGTTCGCCACGGTGGTCTGGATCCGCGGCATCCGCGACAACGACCCGGAAGACCGCACCCCGGCGACTGACACCCAGAAGCTCTGGTACAAGATCCTGGCGATAGCGATGGCCGCCGACATCCTCTTCCTTGTCGGGCTGGCCGTTGTGGCGCAGTTCGGCATCGAAGACGCGATCCCTGGCTTCCCGGAGGTGTTGTTCGGCGAGGCGATGGGGCTGACCCTGTTCGCCGTCTTCTGGGCCATGCAGACGCGACAGCGATGGAACGAGCGCATCACCACGCTTCCGGAGCCGGGGACGGCTGCCGCAGCGCAACTGCGCCAAGATCTGGCGACCGCGGCGTAGCGACGTTCACCACCCTCGGCACGCCCATCGGGCGCACTCAGACGAGTCGTCGAGCGCACGCCGACTGAGTTCGATCACGGTTCCCACCAGGCCGGTCCGGCGCCGAGCGACCTCCCAGGTGCGCAAGGTACGGTGATGGTGATAGGCGAACTTCTCATTCGTCTCGCCCCGGCCGTGTGGTAACGGTCGGGGCTTCCTCTTTGTGTGTGCGGATCTGCGAGTCAGCGCCACAAGCCGCGGGCCCATCGGAAACGCGACGCTTCGGCGTACGGATCGAAGCCGGGTCCCTCTCTGCGACGCCAGATGACATCTCGAGGCAGAGCAGAGGGTCGAGGAGTTTCCGACGGCAGATACCGTCGGGCTATGAGCGACCGACTTCCGTTGAGCCCCGACGAGCTACTGACCACGACCCGATCCGTGCGGCGACGGCTCGACCTTCAACGTCCCGTCCCTGTCGAGATCGTGAGGGAAGCAATCGAGGTGGCGCTGCAGGCGCCGACAGGAAGCAACGCCCAGACATGGCACTGGATCATCGTCACCGACGTGGAGAAGCGCCAGGCTATCGCCAGACTGTACGCGCGCTCGTTCGCCCGGTATCGCGCATCCGGTTCTCGGACGTACGCCGACCCGACGCGCCAGGCGGTTCAGCAGCGGGTGTCATCGAGCGCCGACTACCTGGCTGAGCACATGGGGGAAGTCCCGGTCCTCGTGATCGGTGCCATCTTCACGGGGGCCGAGGAATTCGAGCCCGGAAGCCAGGCCGGTCTGTGGGGGTCGCTCCTCCCTGCCGCTTGGAGTCTGCAGCTCGCGCTGCGGGCTCGCGGCCTCGGCAGCGCCTGGACGACTTTGCACCTCGCGTACGAGCGCGAGATCGCAGAGTTGCTCGGCATCCCGTCGACCGTGCGCCAAGGCGTGCTGCTTCCCGTCGCGTACACCGTGGGAACCGACTTCCGACCCGCGCATCGCGCGCCGCTCGACGACGTCCTCCACATCAACGGCTGGTGAGGCTCAGGACGTCATCCCCGAACGCGGTGACCGATGCCGGTCCTCCTGGTGGGAACCGAGGACCGACGCTGTCCTGATTGTCTGGCAACGTTGAGCAGACGAACGAAGGAGGTTCCCATGTCCACGCTGCCGTCCCGTCCCATTCCGCCAGCCCCTGCCGGCTCGAACACCGTGAACTCGTTCATCATGACTGATGATGCTCTCGGTCTCATCGCCTTCGTCGGCGCCGTGTTCGATGCCTTCGAGAACCTCGACGCCCGCACGGCTGACGCCGACGGGCTCGTCCTCCACTCCGAGATCCACATCGGCGACTCCCTCCTGACCATCGCCGACCGCAAGCCGGCTTGGCCTTACACGCCCGCGTTCACGCGCGTATATGTCGTCGATGCCGCGGCCACCCTCGAGCGCGCCGTCGCACAGGGTGCGCGAATCGTCACAGAGCCCACCGAATTCTGGGGCGATGTGTTCTCACGTTTCGCCGACCCTTTCGGCCACCTGTGGTGGGTCTACCAGCACACTCCCGCGGAGCAGGGAGGGGATGCGGCACCCTCCTCCGACGACTCGCCGACTGCCACCGACGGATGGAATGCCGACGAAGCCGGCGAGTCGTGGGAGAACTTCGCCACACCCGAACTCGACTACATCCACGCCTCGCTCATCGATGCGATGGCAAGTTTGCGCGATCCACGCGGGACCCACTGACCTCCTCCCGGCGGGGTCGTATGCGCCCTTTGCGCCGTTGGTCACCGCTGACATAAGCCCGCAATCGCATCGCCGAGCGTCGCTCCGCCGTCTAAGGCAGCGTGAGCGCGGCAATCACGTTCGCCGCGCTCCCGGTCATCTCGGCGATCGCCAGGTAGCGCAATTCCGCAGGGTCTGGGTCGCCTACGGCTGTCCCTGAACGCCGGGTCATGTGTGGACGGTAGCCGGCCCGCCAATACGCAGGCTCGGCCGCGGCGAAGCCAGGCTGATTCTGCAAGGCATTCGCGAGGCGCTGATGCAGGTCATCGATCTCGGCTGACTCGATGATCCGGACCGGGATGTTCCGCTCACGCCCAAACATCTCATCGGCCGAGAAGCGGACCGGTAGCGGCGCTTGATCGACGCAGGCGTCCGCGATGACACGCACGACCTCGTCTCGAGATCCATCGAGGACGAAGTTGGGCGCGAGGGTCACGTGCAGCGGCCACTCGCGCCTACTGAATGTCACCCCGACGGCAAGCGGGGCTACCAGGGCGACGACTACATAGAGCACCACCGCCCCAGTCTCATCGATCGAGCCGGGCGCCTGCCCCATGCCGGTCGGTCGGCACTAGATCAGCGAGGTACGCATCGATACTGGGGTCGCGACCCAGGTACCCATCGGCGCGCTGTGGTCCTGCCTACGTGCGTCGAACGCGCGACGGGGCGGGGTCGCGGACGCGATCGCGGCCGACTCTCCGCCATTTGAGATCGGCGCCCAGAAACCGAGCGCCGCCATGTTCGACTACGCGCTGAACGCACTCGCTGTGACACCACAGGAGGCGCTGTTCGTCGGAGCCCGATCCGGACCCGATCGGCCTGCCGAGTCTCGTCGGCGCCAAAGCATCGGGGCAAATAGACTCTCGCTGAATTACTGGAGGGTGGACGAGCATGCCGCTTGCCGCACTGGTTATGGCCCTGGTGGTACTGGCCATCATGCTCCCGGTGATGATTGTCGCCATTCTCTGGCCTGGCGCGCTGGCCAGGCTGAATGCAGCGGGGATCCGTAATCTTCCTGTCGCCGCGCCACGGTCAATGCGGGAACAAGCCGCATCCAACTCCACGCCTGGAACGATGCGCTTCACCGGCATCGCCGGCCTCGCCATCCTGATCGTGGTGGGCACTGCTGTCACGCGGACGGCTCTCGAGCGGGGCGTCGACGAAATCACACCGGAAGCCTCGCGGTGGATCGTCTGGCCGGTCTACGCCATCGGTATCGCGCAGGCGCTATTCGGGCTCTGTCTCATCATCTGGTCAGGGTGGATCTTCGAACGCCTCCAGGGAAAGTTCGAAAAAGACGGCGCCCATCTTCGCCGTTGGATGATCGTCGTCCTCGGTGCCGTGGCACTCGTCATGGCGGCAACCTCCCTTTTCGTCGCCGTATCACTGGGTTGACACTTTGGTCCGAATGCCGGTCGGCAACCGAGCTTGGATGGCGGTGAGCGGCTCGCCGCCTGGGGTGTCGTTGGTTGCTGGCGATGGCATCACTTCAACGACGTCAACGCCGAACCGCTCCTCGGGGAGGGGATGCGGCACTACGGGTCCCCTTGGACGGACCTGGGTCACCTGCTGCGCGCCACCGGCCCGCGGCGCAGGGCGACGAAGTTGTCAGCGGACCCCTCGACGAAGCCGCTGGCGACGACCGCTGAGCGTGTTACTCGACGACGGAGATACTCTCGCGGAGACGGGCGATCGCCATGACAAACTCGTCCGATCCGCTGTCACTCCACAGTTCTGCGAGTTCACCTTCCGGCGACGTCGCCAGCTCGAGCGCGCTGAGCGCGACCGACCCGATCCCAAGTGGCGTATTCGGAAGCCGCTTCACGAACGCGGCGACGCTCTCGGTGTAGACGTCCGACTGAGTTGGTCTCCCGTTGGCGTGCGCGACAACCTCAGCCGCCGCGACGGCGACACTCGCGACGTCCGCATCGATGGTTGCGGGCTCCTCTTCGAGGACCTCAGTCAGCGCGTCAAGGACCAGGTCCCAACTCTCGGCCTCGTCTAGTTCCCAGGCCCAGTCCGCGGCGGTGTCGTTGCCGAACGGCTCTGCACTCCATGCTCCCACGAGGGAACATTAGCGCCGGGCGCCAGACCACTGATGACACCTGTGGACAACACCGTCACGGGTTATCTCACGCCAGCATGCGGGTCGCTTCGCGCCCCACATCTCAGGGTTGATCGTTGAGGTTTCCGAATGGAAGGTCTGGCTGCTCGCTTTCGCGCTCCCCATCGCGGCCTCCGTGCTCGCAATCATCAGCGGGCACGGCCGAGACATGACCGAATGGTGGTGCCTCGAGCGCGCTGGCCGAACGCGGCCCCGACGGACTCGAACGGCAGCCGGGTCATCAGGCGAGCAACAACGGCATGCTCAGAACCCGGCGGACCGTCCCGTTGTTTCCTCGATCCTCGTCTTCCCGGCGCATCCCGATCTTCTCCGCCACCCGCATCGACGCGTGATTCTCGGGGTGGACTATCGCGATGACTTCCTCGGCTCCGAGTCGGTCTCTTGCGAAGTCGCGGCACGCGGTGGCCGCCTCCGTGGCGAGCCCCAGCCCTTGCCAGCCGGGCAGGACGTGGTAGCCGATCTCGAGGCGCAGGGTTCCGTTGACGTCCTGCCAGGTGAGCCCACACTCCCCGACGAACTCCCCGGCAGTGGTTTCGATGATCCACAGCCCGTGCCCGTACTCGGCGTAATTCCTCAGGTTCCAATCGATCCACGATGCCGTCTGTTCCCGAGTCTTAGGGGCGGGATAGAACCGCATGACCTCGGGATCCCCGAGAAGGCCGGCCATCGCGGGCAGATCGACCGGAGCCATCTGGCGAAAGCGCAGGCGCGGAGTATCCGACGGGAGCATCCGTCGACCATAACGAAAGCGTCCAGCACCGCGCCATCGGGCACACCCGCGCGACTGTCGCGGTCGGAGTTTCCTCGCATGATCGCATGGGCGTCCGGCGTCGCCCGATCATCCGCCGCTGTCCGCGCGGCTACGCGCCCGTTAGCGTTTGTACATGTCCGTTCAGGTGCTCCCCGCCACTGGCAGATGGGACGACTTCGCCACCTTCATGGTCCCGCGCAAGCCGGGCGCCGGCGGATGCGTGTGCATGTCGTACCGGGACTCGCGGCTGGGGATGCCGGAGCGAATCGAGTACATGCGGGCCGAGTGCTCGACGAGTCCGGGCCCAGGAGTCCTTGTCTACATCGACGATCAGGTCGCGGGCTGGTGTTCGGTGGCTCCGAAATCCACGTACCGGCGGCTCATGAACTCGCGCACGATCCCGCACTTGGATGAGGAACGCGAGCCCTGGTCCATCGTCTGTTTCGTTGTCCGGGGCGGGTTTCGCAAGCGCGGGCTCATGCACGACCTGCTGGCCGGTGCGATAGAACATGCGCGGACGGGCGGCGCGACGATCGTCGAGGGGTATCCGATCGATACCGGCGAACGGGTCGATCAGATCAGCGGCTACGTCGGAACAGTTCACCTGTTCGAGGCCCACGGCTTCGTCCGGATACAGGCGACGGACGCCCACTCCGGTGGCGCACAGCGCTGGGTCATGCGACGGGAGCTCGCACCGGGCGACCGGCCGAGCTGACCGTTGGTCACTTCATGCCGCCGGTTCATGGCAGTGATCCACCGACGGCTTGCTGATGAGAAGGGGCTCAACCCCACCCAGAAAACACGAAAACCCGCGGAATTCCGCGGGTTTTCAATGCTTACTGTCTCAACACAGTGCGCGCCCGAAGGGACTCGAACCCCTAACCTTCTGATCCGTAGTCAGATGCTCTATCCATTGAGCTACGGGCGCATGTTGCTCGCTCTCGCGCACAACGTCGTCAAGAATACCTGACGGATGCGCGCCGCGCGAATCGGCGGTCGGATGCTGGTTTCCCGGGCGTGTCCGCGCGCATCAGCGCTCCCCTACCCGCCGTCGAGAGCGCGCAGCTGTCGTTGCAGCGCGACCTGTCGGTAGGAGGTGTCGATGAGCTCGGCGAGGAGCTCCCAGTCGCCGGCATCCGCTTCGACGCGGATCGCGAGCCAGCCGTACGCGCCCTCGTAGGGCGGCACGAAGACGTCGTCGCGCTTGAGAAGCACCGGGCGCTCCAGGTCGTCGGGGATGAACTCGACCGCTCCGGCGTCGTCGTGGGCGGCGCCGACGATCGCGAACTGGCGCTTGCCCGCGCGGAAGGTCGAGCGGCCGTGCGCCGGCACCTCCGCCGCCTCAGGGTAGGGCAGGCAGATGCCGCGCACCCGCTCGGTCAGCGGATGATCCAGAGGAAAGCGCATCGGATGCGGTGGGGCTGCGTCGGCCACGGCTCGAGGGTACGCCGGAGCACGGACACGCGTCAGGAATCGAGCTCGCTGACGTCGATGCCCGAGATGCGCGGCGAGTGTGCCGCGGGCTCGGCCGGGGGCGCAGCTGGGCCCACGCGCCCGGAGGCTCCGGGCGACGCGCCAGCGGCGTCTGGAGGAGGCGTGGGGACCGTCTCCGGATCGTCGTGATGACGCTTGTGGGCCGCGAGGCGCGGGAGGTCGACGAGGCGGATCGACTGCATGCGGGCGGCGCGCATGCGGTCGTAGTCGGGGTCGAGCTCTGGGCGCATGCTCTCGACCCGCAGGCGGCGCTGGAGGTTGGCCTCGACGTCGCCCCACGCGGCGTCGCGCGACTGCTCGATGAAGGTCCGGACCACGTGAGGGTCGTCGGCCATGCGCCGGAGTGCCGTCGCGACGCCGGCGTACTGCCGGCCGCGCCGCCGGAGGTTGCGGGTGTCGCGGTCGCGGTAGTCGTGCGTGCCGTCGGGATCGGTGAACTTGCCCCACGCCTTCTTCCGCTGACGCTTCACGAGCGCGGCAGCCTGCTCCTGCTCGTCGGCGAGGCCGAGAAGGGTCTCACGTGCGAACGGCGTGAAGGCCACCACGTCGAACGCCTCGTCGTGCGCGATCGTCTCGACGAGGATGCGGTTGCGGATCGCCAGGCGCGCTGCGGCGGACGCGATGGACACCCCTTCGGCGATCGCCTCTGCGGTCTTGCCCATCGAACCTCCCCTCAAAGGCTAGCGTCCGTCGGGCACTCCCGAGTCAGCGAGAATCGTATGCGCGGCTCGTCGACGGCGACGACCGGACCGAGAGGCATCACATGGCGAAGCAGCCACCCCTGGACGTGCGCGGGCGCACCACCGTCATCACCGGCGGCGCCGCGGGAATGGGCGCCGACGTCGCACGGCAACTGGCCGCGCGAGGAGCGCGCATCGCCCTGCTCGACCGCAACCCCGAGGGCCTCGCCGCGGTGGCCGCGAGCCTCGACGGCACCGGGCACACGACGCACGTGATCGACCTCACCGACGACGACGCGGTTGCCGCGGTCGTGACGGAGGTCGAGGCATCCCATTCGCGCATCCAGGCGCTCGTGACGTGCGCCGGTTCGTCGATGCTCGGCGACATCGACCAGGTGACCATGGCCGAGATGCGCTGGCTCATGGACGTGAACCTGTGGGGCACCGTCAACGTCACGCAGGCGCTGCTGCCGGCGCTGCGGCGTGAGCCGGCGGCGCACATCACGCACCTGGTGTCGATCTACGGCCTCGCGGCGCCTGCGGGACGCATCCCGTACGCGATGAGCAAGTTCGCGGTGCGCGGGTTCACCGAGTCGCTGCGTCACGAGCTCGAACGCTCCACGATCACGGTGGGCGCGGTCTACCCCGCGGGCGTGAAGACGGGCATCATCCTGCACGGCCGGTACGCCGCGGCGATCGACCCCGCGGTCGCCCAGCGCGCCGCAGCCGCGCAGGCCGCGATGTACCACACCGAGCCCGCCGACGCGGCGGCGCGCATCGTCGAGGCGACCGTCCGCCGGCGTCCGCGTACGATGATCGGCCGCGAGGCGCGCCTCGTCGACGTGCTGGCCCGCGTCACGCCCAAGCACTACTGGGCGCCGATGCGCCGCCCGCTCCGCGACGCGATCGACACCACGACGCCGGTCCGCTGACGCCGCCTCGCCCGCGCAGAGTCCTCCGCGGCGGCCGTGCCGCGAGCGCGCGACGAAGCCCCGAGCGGCAGCATCCGTCGGTCCGTGTATCAAGCGCCACGCGCCGAATCAACCCCCTGCCTCGCCCCGTGCCTCGCGCGTAGCGTCGGTCTCATCCCTCATGAGAGGAGAGATCGATGGGATTCATGGAAGACGCGAAGGAGACGGCCAAGGCCGTCGGCGAGAAGATCCAGGACGCGTGGGAAGACACCACCGATCGAGTCGGGGACAAGGTCGACGAGATGAAGGCTGATGCCGAAGTCAAGAAGGCCGAAGCGGAGCGCGACTCGGTGAAAACGCGCAACGAGATCAAGGAAGACCTGCGGGACAGCTGATCCGCAGACGATGAAAGCGGAGCCGACCGGGGGGCCGGCTCCGCTTTCGCTGTGTCGCGTGCGGAAGACTCAGTCGATCGCGGCGATGCGCCACGAAGCGGTGACGGATGCCTCGGGCTCGATGACGATGAGCCCGGCGTCGTAGTCGTACGACCCGGCGTTGAACGCGTCGGGCGCGCACGTCATGGGCTCGACGGCGAGGCCGAGGCGGCTCTGCACGGCGTCGGGCTTGTCGGCGGTGTGGATCTGCACCCACGGGCACGCGGCATCCCACGACATCTCGACACCCGACCCCGCTGCATCCGTCACGCGCACCGTGGCGGTGCCGTCGGCCTCGCGGATGAGACCCGAGTACGCGTGGTCGATCTCTGCCGCGCCGATCACGCGGGCGGAGCGGAAGTCGAAGCGCTGCGGGTCCTCGGCGTCGACGGCGACGAGGTCGGTCGGGATGAGGCGGTCGGGCGTGACCGCCAACACCTGGGCGGCGGGGAGCTCGAGCGTCCAGCCGTCGACGCGGCCGTCACCGGCGACGAGGTAGGGGTGCGGGCCGGTGCCCCACGGAGCGGGCTCGTCGCTCTCGTTGTGCGCCGTCACCGACTGCGTGAGGCCGTCAGGCCCGAGCGCGAAGGTCGTGGTGATGACGAGACGCCACGGGAAGAACGTCTGCGGCTGGATGACGGCCGCCAGGGTCACGTGGTCGGGGCCCTTGTCGATCGCCTCGAAGTCGAGCCACGTGGCGAGGCCGTGCAGCGCGTGCGAGCGCGCGGGCTCGGTGAGCGGCAGCTGGAAGTCGCGGCCGCCGAACGAGTAGCGGCCGTCGACCACGCGGTTCGGCCAGGGGGCGAGGGTCGCGCCGCGGTGCGCGGGACGCACCTCGTCGGCTTCGAACGGCACGACGAGGTCGCGGCCGCGATACGTGAGCGAGCGGAGCGTCGCGCCGACGCTCGCCACGACGGCTTCGTAGTCGCCGGCGCGGAGTGCGTGCTGGGTTCCGGATGCGGGGGGACGTGCCATGGTTTCGATCCTCTTCAGATGCGGGACGTTGTCACAGTAGTTCGCGCGGCCCGTGGCGGGCCAATCGGCCCGAGCACCACGCGCGGTGAGGGGCCCGCATCAGAAGATGCGGACCCCTCACGTGTGCGCTAGTTGCAGCCGGCTGCGGCCACCGTCACGGTGGACGCGTGGCTCCGGCCGTCCGCGGACTGGGCGCTGATCGACACCGTGTCGGCGGCGATCGAGGCCAGGCGCGTGGTGAAGGTGGCAGAGGTGCTCTTGCCCGCGGCGACGGTGACCGTCTTCGAGCCGTAGGCACCCCCGATCACGATCGTGGCGGCGACATCGTCACGGTTCGTGACCGTCACGACCTCGGTCACCTTGCCGGCCACGCAGCGCGTGGTGCTGGTGGCGGTGATGTCGAGGGCGATCGACACCGCCGAGGAGGACGACGTCGCCACGAGCCCGTCGGGGTAGCCGTCATAGTGCGCCGTGACACTGCCGACTCCCGCGGGGGCCGTGACGGACGCCGAGGCGTCCTCCAGGTCGACCGTCTTGCTCCACGAGCCGCCCGAGAAGGTCACGGTGCCGACGACGTCGCCGCCGTCCGCCGCCTCGACCTCGGCGGTCAGCGTGCTGCCGGACGCTGCGAGGGTCGTCGTCGAGGCCACGGCTGCGACATCCGTCCACTGGTGCATCGCGGTGAGCACCGACTGCGTGACGCTCACGAACGCACCGTGGCGGGGGCTCGCCGGCAGCCCGCCGACCGGGCGGACGTTCCACGCGGCGCGCTGCGACAGGCGGTCGGACTGCTGGCTCGACGCGATCGCCGCACCCGTGGTCAGGAACGCCCGGTAGCCGCCCGCGCTGTAGTTGTCGACGAGGAACACATAGCCGTCGCCGGCGTTGTTCGGGTCGCCCTCGTTCAGCTTGATGATCTCGGGGCCTTCACCGGACTGCCCGGTCTCGAGGCTCGTCATGCGGGTGTCGGTGAGCTGCCACGTGGATTCGGGGTTCGCCGTCCAGCTGGACTGCGTCGTGGGCGCGGTGAGCACCTTCGAACGCTCGAGGAAGATGTCCTTGCCCGCCTCGAGGGTGCCGGCGGCGCCGCTCTCCTCGTTCTTGGTGAAGCGGTAGTAGTAGTCCCCGATCTTGGTGACCGTCGAGTCGATGCGCGCGTACCCGGTGTCCTGCCAGCTCGCCGGCGGGTACGTGTACGTCTTGAAGTCGCGCGTCAGCACGTAGAACATGCGGGCGTACAGCTTGTCGGAGTTCGTGTGGGTCGCGTCCGAGTAGAGGCGCGAGGCGAAGAACACGACGTACGACTGCAGGTCGTCGTCCCAGTACGCCTCGGGCGCCCACGTCATGCCGGCCTCGGGCTGGTTGATGGTGATGCCCGTGTTGTCGCCGTTGGTGCGCTTCCAGTCCACCAGGTCGGTCGACTCCCACACCTCGATCTTGAGGCTTCCGGCCGACTGCGCCGGGCCCCAGCCCGTGCCGCAGCTGATGCAGAGGTCGGTGGCGACCATGTAGTACTTGTCGCCGTCCTTCGAGCGCAGGATGTACGGGTCGCGCAGACCCTTGGTGTCGGCGGTCGACGTGATCACGGCGTTGCCGCCGTTGACCGGCGAGAACGTGAAGAAGTCGTTACCCGACGTCGCCGCCTGGTAGATCTTCTCGTCGCCGTCGGACTTGAAGTACGCCGCCGCGTAGCCGGCGTCGGGAGCCCAGCGGCCTTTCTCCGCCACCGTGACCTCGAACGTGCGCTCGGCCGTCTGACCGTTGAGCGTGGCGTGCGCGGTGAGCGTGACCTCGCGGTCGCCCTCGCCGTAGGCGGGGCGCGTCACGATGCCGCCGCCGGCGTACGGGTCCGCCGCACCGACGGCGGGCGCCGCGTACGAGGCATCCGTCTCGGTCACGAGCTCTTCGTCCGACGACGTCCAGGTGATCGCGGACGCGTTGACGGCGCCCTTCGTCGCCAGCGGCAGGTTCTCGGTGGTGCGCGTCGCGAGCGAGATCGCGTCGAGGTCGGCCGCCACCGACGGCGCCAGCACGGTGACGTCGAACGTGAGCGTGCCCAGCGCCGTGGTCGCGGTGAGGGTGACGGGGGTGTTCTCGGTGATCGAGCGCGAGACGACTCCGGCCGTCGAGACGACCGACGGCGCCGACGACGCCCACGTGAGCGCGACGCCGTTGACCGTCGCCGGCAGAATCAGGTTGCTCGAGACGCTGTCGAGCGATGCGTTCGCCCCGAGCATCGTCGCGAGCACGTCTCCGCGCAGCAGGGCGGAGGTCGCAGCGGTCTTCTCGGCAGCAGTCGGCATGCTCGACGACACCTCCTCGGCGGTGAGCGCCACATCCCAGAACTTGACGTCGGAGACATCGGCGCGAAGCAGCGGGTCGCCCTGGTACAGCGACCGGCCGAGGTAGCCCAGAACGTCGCCGCTCGGGATGATCGAGCTCATCGCCCGGGTGTGGGTGAGCGTCGAGATGACCGCACCATCGCGGTACAGCGTCAGGGTGCTGCCCGAGCCCACCATCGTGAGCGTGGTGAAGCCCGGGTTGAGGCCGCCGCCCGCCGGAAGCCGGCTCTCGCCGTTGTCGGTGCCCGACTTCACGCGGATGGCCGAGAGGACCTGGTTGGTGTAACCGCCCTGCGACGAGCGGGGGCTGAGGAAGACGTGGTTGCCGAGCTGGGTCGTGTTCCACGGTCCGATGCCGTCGCCGATGACCCAGCCGAAGTGGTTCGCCGACGTCTGGGTCGAGACCGTGTACTCGACGGTGAAGTTGTTGTCGGTGCCGGTCACGAGGCCCTTCGGCAGCGACGCGTAGCCGTCGGCCTTGAAGCGCAGCACGTCGTCGCCCCCGGCGTCGACGAACGACGCGTCGGTGAGGTTGGTCAGCGTCGCGTTGCGACCGTTGCCCGACACGTCGATGAGGCTCGTGCCCGCGTGCGTCATGTCGTAGTGGGCGGAGGGCGCCGGCACGTCTGCGGCGTAGGCCGCGAGCGGAGCCGACAGGCCGATCGTGGTCACGGCGAGCGCACCGGCCACGGATGCCGCGATCGCGCGCCGTGCGGTGGGTCGCCGTGTTCCATTCCGAGGGAGGGTGGAGCGCTGTCTCTTCATCGAGCTTCCTGTTCGTTCGGGTGGCGACGACGCCGGACGGTGCGCGTCTGTGCGGGTGCGGTGTTCGGTTGTGGTGGTGGAACGGGATGCCGCGGGGCGGCCGGACCGGATCCGGACGCCCCGCGGCGAGTGACTCAGAGGCCCTGGGCGAGGCGGTAGTAGGCCTGGTTCCAACGCAGTTCGCGGCGGAAGCTGCGCACGGTGGTGTCCTCGTCGATGACGACGAGTTCGGTGCGGGCGATCTCGGCGAAGTCGCGGAACACCTCGATGCCGACGGCGGTCGACATCACGGTGTGGTGCGCGGCACCGGCCTCGAGCCAGCAGGCGGCGCTGGTGGCGAAGTCGGGCGCGGGCTTCCAGATCGCACGGCCCACGGGGAGCTTCGGCAGGTCGGGGGCGTCGACGTTCTCGACGACGTTCGCGACGAGGCGGAACCGGTCGCGCATGTCGCTCATCGCGACCACCACGGCAGGGCCGGGGTCGGCGGTGAAGACCAGACGCACCGGGTCCTCCTTGCCGCCGATGCCCAGCGCGTGGATCTCCAGGCGGGGCTTGGCCGTGGTCAGCGACGGCGACACCTCGAGCATGTGGGCGCCGAGGATCTTCTCATCCCCCGCGACCAGGTCGTACGTGTAGTCCTCCATCAGCGACGCGCCGCCGGGAAGGCCCGCGCCCATCACGTTGGCGACGCGGATCAGGATCGCGGTCTTCCAGTCGCCCTCGCCACCGAACCCGTAGCCCTCGGCCATCAGACGCTGCACGGCCAGGCCCGGCAGCTGCTTCAGCGTGCCGAGGTCCTCGAACGAGGTCGTGAAGGCGCCGAAGCCGCCCTCCTCCAGGAACGAGCGCAGGCCGAGCTCGATCGCGGCGCCGTCGCGCAGCGACTGGTGGCGCTCGGCGCCCGGCTTGAGCTCGTCGGCGACGTCGTACGAGTCGAGGTAGACCTGCACCAGGGCGTCGATGTCGGCGTCGGCCTGGGCATCCACCGCTTCGGCGAGCTCGTTCACGCCCCACGTGTTGACCTGCACCCCGAACCGCAGCTCTGCCTCGGTCTTGTCGCCCTCGGTGACCGCGACGAAGCGCATGTTGTCACCGAACCGCGCGAGCTTCAGGGTGCGGACCGCGGCCCAGCCGGCGGCGGCGCGCTGCCAGTCCTCCACCTGCTGCAGCACGGCCGGGGTCGACACATGACCGACCACGGTCTTGCGCGCCACACCCAGACGGGTCTGGATGTACCCGAACTCGCGGTCGCCGTGCGCGGCCTGGTTCAGGTTCATGAAGTCGAAGTCGATGTCGGCCCACGGCAGTTCCACGTTCGCCTGAGTGTGCAGGTGCAGCAGCGGCTTCTGCAGCGCGTCCAGACCCGAGATCCACATCTTCGCCGGGCTGAAGGTGTGCATCCACGCGATCACGCCGATCACGTCGTCGCGCGTGTTCACCTCCAGCGCCAGACGGCGGATCGAGTCCGAGTCCTTCAGGACCGGCTTCCACACCACCTTCACCGGCAGCCCGGACAGGCCGTCCACGACGGCCTGGGACTGCTCAGCGACCTGGCGGAGCGTCTCCTCGCCGTACAGGTTCTGGCTGCCGGTGACGAACCACACCTCATACGAGTCGAGGGACGTGGACAAGGGCGTGCGGGTCATGGTCTTTCCTTCAGATCTAGCGGGGTGAGGGAGCCGGTGTCACAGCTTCGCCGCGATCGCGGCGCGCTCGATCGACAGGCCTGCGCGGTAGCGGGCGAGGTACGCGGCGAAGCCGGGCACATCCTCCGCATCGGGCTCGAGGGAATCGAACCCGGTGTGCGCGAAGACGCGGTCCGTGAGGAACACGTCGAGGTCCGCGTCTACCGTGTCGACGGCGAACGCGGCGAGGACGGCGATGCCCCAGGCACCGCCCTCGGAAGCGGTGTCGGCCACCGCGACCGGCGCGCCGAGCGCGCCGGCGAGGAATCGCTGGGCGACGCCCGCCGTGCGGAAGACGCCGCCATGGGCGTACATGCGGTCCAGGGCGACTCCCTCCGCTTCGAGCACGCGCATGCCCAGCGCGAGCGTGCCGAACACGCCGTACAGCTGCGCGCGCATGAAGTTCGCGAGGGTGAAGCGGCTCTCGGGCGTGCGGACGAACAGCGGGCGGCCCTCGGGGAGGCCGGCGATCGGCTCACCCGACAGGTGGTTGTAGGCCAGCAGGCCCCCGGCGTCGGGGTCGCCGTCGAGCGCCTCGCGGAAGAGCGCCTCGAACACCTCGTCCGCGTTCAGGCCACCCCCGGCGATGGAGGCGAACTGCTCGAACAGTCCGACCCAGGCTGCGAGCTCGCTCGCGCCGTTGTTGCAGTGGACCATCGCGACCGGGTCGCCGGCGGGCGTCGTCACGAGGTCGAGTTCCTCGTGCGCCTCCCGCAGCGGGCTCTCGAGCACCACCATCGCGAAGATGCTCGTTCCCGCGCTCACATTGCCGGTGCGCGGCGCGACCGAGTTCGTCGCGACCATGCCGGTTCCCGCATCCCCCTCGGGAGGACAGAACGGGATGCCGGGGCGCAGGGCGCCGGACGGATCCAGCAGCCGCGCACCCTCTGCGGTCAGCGCGCCCGCCGGTGCGCCCGCGACGAGGACCTCGGGCAGGAGCGCGGAGACATCGAGGTCCGGGGCGCGCTCCGCGACGAGCCGGTCGAACTTCTGCAGCATGCCCGCGTCGTACCCTCGGGTCGCCGCGTCGATCGGGAACATGCCCGACGCGTCGCCGACGCCCAGCACCGCCCGGCCGGTGAGCTTCCAGTGGACGTAGCCGGCGAGGGTGTTGAGGAACCGGATGTCGGCGACATGGTCCTCTTCGTTCAGGACGGCCTGGTAGAGGTGCGCGATCGACCACCGCAACGGGATGTTGGTGCCGAACAGCTCCGACAGCACCGCCGCGGCGCGCTCGGTGGAGGTGTTGCGCCACGTGCGGAACGGCGTGAGCAGCTCACCCTCGGCGTCGAACGCGAGATAGCCGTGCATCATCGCCGAGACGCCGATCGCACCGAAGACCTCGGGAACGACGCCGTAGGTGCCGCGCACCTCGTCGACCAGCGCCGTATAGGCGGCCTGCAACCCCGACCAGACAGAGTCGAGGGCGTACGTCCAGTTGCGGTCCTGCAGCTGGTTCTCCCACGCGTGCGATCCGGTCGCCAGCACGCGGGTGGGGTCGTCGAGATCGATCAGACAGGCCTTGATGCGCGTCGAGCCGAACTCGACCCCGAGCGCGGTGCGACCCTCGCGGATCGCCTGAGCCGCAGCATCCGTCATCATCGCTCGCCCTCCGCGTCGCGACGCTCGTCCGTCGACTGGCCGTAGACGTTCTGATAGCGGTCGTACAGGCGGTCGATCGCCTCCTGCGGAATCGGGATCAGCGGACCGGCCTCACGGGCGTAGTGCACCGTACGCGCGACGTCCTCGACCATCACCGCGGCCTTGACCGCGTCCTTGGCCGACGTGCCGATCGTGAACGGACCGTGGTTCTGCATCAGCACCGCACGCGAGCGGTGCCCGGTCAGCGTCTCCACGATGCCGCGCCCGATCGAGTCGTCGCCGATGATCGCGAACGGGCCGATCGGGATCGGACCGCCGAACTCGTCGGCCATCGCCGTGATCACGCACGGGATCTCCTCACCGCGCGCCGCCCACGCCACCGCGAACGTGGAGTGGGTGTGCACGACTCCCCCGACCTCGGGCATGTTGCGGTACACGTACGCGTGTGCCGCCGTGTCGCTCGACGGGCTGCGGTCGCTGCCCGGGGTGCCGGGGATGACGTTGCCGTCCAGGTCGCAGAGGATCATGTTCTCGGCTGTCAGGTCGTCGTAGCTCACGCCCGACGGCTTGATCACGAACAGGTCGGCGCCCGGCACACGGCCCGACACGTTCCCGCCGGTCCAGACGATCAGGTTGTAGCGCACCAGCTCGGCATGCAGCTTCGCGACATCGGCGCGGACCGCGTCGATCGACGCCTGCAGGTTCTCGCTCGACATCAGCTCGACCTCCTTCGCGTCAGCACCCGCTGCAGCAGCACGAAGGCGAGCAGCACGGCGCCGGTGATGATCGTCAGGTACTCGGGGTTGATGGTGCCGTCCTTCGTGATGATGAGGCGCAGCGCCGCGATCACGAACACGCCGACGATCGACCCGAGGATGTAGCCGTAGCCGCCCGTCAGCAGGGTGCCGCCGATGACGACCGCCGCGATGGCGTCGAGCTCCCAGCCGATACCCGTGACGTTCTGCGCCTTGCCGCCGACCTCGGCCGTGTACACGATCGCCGCGAGACCCGACAGGGCACCCGAGACGATGTAGATCCAGACGCGGGTCCGCGAGACGGGAAGGCCCATCAGCTGGGCGGAGGACTCGTTTCCGCCGATCGCGTAGACGGTGCGGCCCATGCGCGTGCGATGCATGAAGAACAGCCCCCCGAGCACCACCAGGACCGCGATGAGCAGACCCGGCGTGATCGTGAAGTCGTTGACCTTCGGCCCGTCGATGAGCTTCCAGTCGGTGGCGAGGAGCAGGATGGGCGAGTCATCAGCGGCGATCACCGGAGTGGTCGAGAGGATCGACGCGAGTCCGCGCGCGAGGAACATCATCGCGAGTGTCGCGATGAACGGCTGCACGTTGAAGTACTGGATCATGACGCCGGCGATGAGCCCGAAGACCGCGCCGAACACGATCATGAGCAGCATCGACAGCCAGCCGTTGACCCCGATGTTCATCAGCATCACGCCGGCGACCGAGCTGAACGCGACCACGGCGCCGACCGACAGGTCGATGCCTCCCGAGACGATCACGATGGTCATGCCGACCGCGAGGATGATGGTGGGCGCGAAGCTGACGAGCAGGCTCGACATCGTTCCGGCGTGGAACACGCGGCCGTATGCGATCTCCGCGTAGATGAGCATGCCGAACAGCAGCACCAGCGCGGTGAGCGTGGGGATGAGCGTCTGACTGCGCTCCCACAGCCGCGACAGGTGGGTGACGGTCTCCGCCTTCTTGCTCTCGGGCAGATCGGCGACGGGCGGGACGGTTTCAGCGAGCGTGCGTGAAGTGCTCATGCCACGACCTCCTTCGAAACGGGGGTGCTCTCCGTCGCGGCCGGCGTCGCCGGCCCGGTCGGGGTGCCGGAGGACTTCGTGCGTGAGAACGCGAACGAGCGGATCCGCTCCGATTGCAGCAGCACCAGGGCGATGATGACGAGCGCCTTGAACGCCGGCGTCGCCGCGGCGGGGATGCCGAGGAACAGCACGGTCTTGTTCAGGGTCGCGATGAGGAGGGCGCCGATGGTGGAGCCCAGGATCGAGAACTTGCCTCCCGCGAGGGAGGTGCCCCCGATCACGACCGCGAGGATCGCGTCGAGCTCCATCAGGTTTCCGGTGCCTCCGACGCTCACCGTCATCACCTCGGAGACGCTGAAGAGGCCTCCGACCGCCGCGAGCGCGGCGGACAGGACGTAGACGCCGATCAGGATCGGACGGGGACGGATGCCGGCGAGGCGGCTCGCCTTCGGGTTGATGCCGATGGACTCGATCATGAGGCCCAGAGCGGTGCGACGCATGGTCAGCGCGATCAGCACCACGATCGCGATGGCGAGCACGAAGCTGGTGGGCAGTCCGAGGATCTGGCCGTTCGCGAGCTGCCGGAACGGCTCGTTGGTGGCGTTCGTGTTCTGGCCGTCCGTGATCACGCGAGCGATGCCGCGGGCGGCGAGCATCATGATCAACGTGCTGATGAAGGGTTGGAGCCCCACCACGGCAACCAGGATGCCGTTGATCGCGCCGAGGACGATCGCCAGCAGCAGCGCGAGGCCGATGGCCGTGAACATCGCGCCGACCGAGTTCGAGTCCAGCGTCGACAGGGTCTGCATGGCGACGGCGCCGCCGACGGCCATCATCGATCCGACGGAGAGGTCGATGCCTTCGGTCGCGATGACGAACGTCATGCCCAGCGCGATCATGATGATCGGCGCCGAGATGCGCAGGATGTCGAGCACGTTGCCGGTGAGCAGCCCGGTCGTCGGGTTGACGCTGATCGCGAGGTACGCGGGGTTCTTGATCGAGTTGATCAGCAGCAGCAGTGCGATTCCGATGATCGCCCAGAACCAGGGCGTGCGGAACGCGGTCTTCACGCGACTCATGACGCGCTCCCTTCCAGTCCAGTGCGGTCGTCGCTCGCGGCGACTTCTTCGGCGAGGGCGTCGGCCTGTTCTTCGGCTTCGTCCCCGGTCTCGGTCGCGATGACCGACACGATGCTCTCTGCGGTCACTTCTGGACCGTTCACGACCTCGCCCACCTTCTGGTGGTCCTTCAGGATGACGATCCGCTCGGAGAGGCGGACGACCTCCTCCAGCTCGGACGAGATGAACACCACGCCCATCCCGCCCTCGGCGAGTTCGGCCACCGTCTCCTGGATGTCGGCCTTCGCGCCGACGTCGATGCCTCGGGTCGGCTCGTCCAGCAGCAGCAGGTCGGGGTTCGTCGCGAGCCAGCGGCCGAGGAGCACCTTCTGCTGGTTGCCGCCGGAGAGGAGGCGGATGGGTCGATCGGGGTCGTTCGGGCGCACACTGAAGCGCTCCATGTAGGTCGTGACCAGCTGATCGACCTCGCGGGCGGGCACGCGCCGGAACCATCCGCGACGCGCCTGCACGGCGAGCATGATGTTCTCGCGGACGCTCAGGTCGCCGACGATGCCGTCGTCGCGACGGCTCTCGGTCGAGTAGGCGATGCCCTGCGACAGGCCGGCGACGGGAGAGTTCAGCGAGACCTTCTTGCCGCGGATGCGCACCGTGCCCGAGTCGGCCTTGTCGGCACCGGCGATGAGCCGGGCGAGTTCCGTACGCCCGGCGCCGAGGAGCCCGGCGAAGCCGACGACCTCACCGGCGTGGATGTCGACGTCAGTGGGCTCGATCGCGCCCTTGCGTCCGAGGCCTTCGGCCGCGAACAGCGGGGTCTGGGTGCGGTCGCGCGCCTCGGTCTGACGATTGGAGCCCAGCGCGCGCAGGGACTCGAAGTCCTTGCCGATCATCTTGGAGATGAGCTGCGTACGGTCGAGGTCACGCTTGAGGTACTCACCGACGAACTTGCCGTTGCGCAGCACCGTGATGCGGTCGCTGATCGCATACACCTGGTCGAGGAAGTGCGAGACGAAGAGGATCGCGACGCCCTGGTCGCGCAGACGCCGGATGACGCCGAACAGCACCTCGACCTCGTTCGCGTCGAGGCTCGACGTCGGCTCATCGAGGATGAGCACCTTCGAGTCGGTGACCATCGCGCGGCTGATGGCCACCAGCTGCTGCATCGCGATGGAGAGAGAAGAGAGAGGGGCGCGCGGGTCCAGGTCGCCGAGGCCCATGCGCGCGAGGGCCTCGCGCGCGAGCGCGTGGGTCTTGCGCCAGTTGACGCCGGCCAGGCCGCGGACCTCGTGGCCGAGCATCACGTTCTCACCGATGCTGAGGTTCGTGCAGAGGTTGACCTCCTGGTAGACCGTGGAGATCCCCGCGGCCTGTGCCGAAGCGGTGCCCGTGAAGTGACGCACCTGGCCGGCCACGACGATCTCGCCGGAGTCGATCTGGTAGACCCCGGTCAGGGCCTTGATGAGAGTGGACTTGCCGGCGCCGTTCTCACCCATCAGGGTGTGGACCTCGCCGGGAAGCAGCCGGAAGCTGACCTCATCGAGCGCCTTGACCCCGGGGAAGGTGATCGAGGCGTTGCGGACCTCGACGATCGCGATCGGTTCAATCATCGCTGGGTGACTCCTTATTGCTGCAGTGCAGACGTACGGGACGGCAGACGAGGACGAGCGGGGGCCGCCGAGAACGGCGACCCCCGCCCGCACTGCTCTACTCCTAGCCGACGCAGTGTCGGATCAGAAGCCCTTGCCCGCGTCGATCGCGGCCTGACCGGCCTCGGCCGAGTCGAAGGTCTCGCCCGGGACGATGATGACCTTCTCGACGTCGTTGCCCGCGAGGGCGTCGTTCACCGCGTCCACGGCGAGGTCGCCGAAGAAGGGGTTGTACTGGGCGACGAAGCTCAGGTCGCCGGCAGCGAGGGCCTCGAGCGCCGGGGTGGTGCCGTCGATGGTGGCGATCTTGACGTCGGTGCCCGGGACCAGGCCGGCAGCGGTCACCGCAGCGGCCGCGCCGATGCCCATCTCGTCATTCTGCGCGAAGATGAACTGGAGGTCGGGGTTCTCCTTGAGGACGGTCTCGATGACCGACTTGCCCTCGTCCGCGGTCCAGTTGGCCGTCTGCGCGCCGATCTTGTTCCAGCCGTCAGCACCCGAAATGGCTGCCTCGAAGCCCTCGTTGCGCTCGTTCACGACCGAGAGGCCGGGAACGCCCTCGAGCGTGTAGTAGTTCGCGCCCTCCGGGAAGGTCTCGACGGCCCAGTCGCCGACGGTCGCTGCGACATCCACGTTGTCGGGGGCGATGCGCGTGACGTACAGGTCGTCGCTGGCGTCGACACCACGGTCGAGCAGGATGACGGGGATCTCGGCCTCCTGCGCGAGCTCGAGCGAGTCCTCCCAGCCCGATGCCTCGGTCGCGGTGAGCAGGATCACGTCGACCTCGTCGTTCACGAACGTCGAGAACGCGTCGAGCTGCGACTTCTGGTCGGTCGGGCTCGCGGCGGGAGCGTACTTCAGGTCGAAGCCGGCCTCCTCCGAGAACGCGTCCTTGATGGCCTGCTCGTTGGCGTCGCGCCAGCCGCCCTCGGGGCCGACCGCGACGAAGCCGACGGTGGTGAGGTCGCTGCCGCTGTCGCCGCTGTCGCCGGCGTCGCCGCTTGCGGCGCCCGAGCAGCCGGCAAGACCGAGTGCGAGCACGCCCGCGCCCACGAAGCCAAGCATCCCCAGCATGCGCTTCTTGTGTGCCATCTCATCTCCTCCTTGAGACTCCCCGACGCTCTTCGTCCGAGAGAAATCCATGTGTCCCGAGCGGGACACCCTTAGGTGTGTGACCCCATTGTGCGCGCTAACAATCCCTCCGCGCAACTCCGATCCGGGATTTCGTTACTTTTCCGTTACCGCGAACATTCCGCAGAACATCAAGGCATGACGAAGACCGGCCGCACCTGACGGCACGCCCGCACCGACGGTGCCGGAAAAGGCCAGATCGGCGGTCAGCCGCGCGGCGCCGTCGTCGACGATCGCACGATCAGGCTGGGCGCGATCATGTCGTGCTGGGCGCCCTCTTCGCCTTCGATCGCCGCGATGACGAGCTGCAGTGCGAGCGAGCCGAGCGCGGCGAAGTCCTGGCGGACCGTGGTGAGCGGGGGGATGAAGTGGCGTGAATCCGGCAGATCGTCGAAGCCGACCACGCTGACATCGGCGGGTACGCGAATCCCCCGCTCCGTGAGCCCGTGCACGAGACCGAGAGCCATCTGGTCGTTCGAGGCGAACACGGCGGTGATGTCGCCGAAGTCGAAGCTGCGGCCGAACTCGTAGCCGTAGTCCGACGTCCAGTCGCCGTTGATGGCCGGTTTGGCCGGAAGCCCCGCGGCGGCGAGGGCGTCGAGCCAGCCCTGTTCGCGTTCGCGGGCGTCGTACCAGTCGAGCGGCCCGGCGAGGTGGGCGATCGAACGATGCCCGAGATCGATGAGGTGCTGGACGGCGAGTCTCGCGCCGAAGCGCTGATCCACCGCAGCGGTGTGCCACGTGGCATCCGGTTCCGCCCGGATCACGATCGTGGGAAGTCCGGTGCTCTGCTGCCTCAGAAGATCGAGCGACGACGCCCGCGGCGCGATGACACAGAGCGCGTCGACCCCCTGCGTGACCAGTTCGACGACGCCCGTGTCGATCTGCAGGTCTTCGTCCTCCGAGATGGAGAAGGCGCTGATCGCGTAGCCCACGTCGCGGGCGGCGCTCTCGAGCGCGCGCAGCGTGCTGTTCGGGCCGTACTGCACCGGGCTGTCGACCAGCACGCCGATGCGCATCGCACGACGGGTGGCGAGAGCCCGTGCGATCGAGCTGCGGGTGTAGTTCATCTCGTCGATCGCCTGGAGCACGCGCTCACGCGTCGACTCGCGGATGTTCGGGTGACCGTTGAGCACGCGCGACACGGTCATGTGCGACACGCCGGCATGCTTCGCGACGTCGTAGATGCTGGGACGCTGCCAGCCTCGCGTCGCTTCGGTCATGCGGGGTCACCTCGTTCGCTCCGGCGGTGCCCGGCCGGCTCGTCGGCCGACGGGTTCTCCCCCCTGGGAGCGTGTTCACCGCTGTCCACAGCGTAGGCCGTCGGCGACGCCGTCAGTGCAAGGGCCCGACCGTGACGCGCCGTCCGCGCCCTCAGCGCGAACACCGCTCCGGCCACGAGGAGCGCGATCGCGATCCACAGGAAGGGCTCGATGCCCGCCATGCCGGTGGCGGGGAGATCGGTCCCCGGCAGGGAACCCCCGCCGCAGCCGGTCACGCACTCGAGGGGATCGATCTGCACCGTCACTGAGACCGTGCCGCTGTCGACGTCGACCTCGTCCGCGTTCGCGGGCATCGCGAGGAGGACGGATGCCGCAAGCCCGGCGAGCACGCCGAAGGCCAGGTGGCCGTACCGGCGCCTCACGCGACGCCCGCCGGAGTCTTCGCTTCACTGCGGCCCTGCTCACGGCCCTCTTCGAGAGCCTCCGCCCGCGCTCCGTCGAGCATCGCCGCGAGGCGCCGCCGAGAGCGGATGCGGCCCCAGAGGATCGCCCCCACGACGAGCGCAAGACCGATGAGGAGCAGCAGCTGCGGCAACGGCATGGCCCACACGACGGCATCCGCCGTGACGGGGTCGAGGGTCTCGGACGAGTCCGACATCGTCACGACGGTCGGCGCCAGGGTCACGGTCGCCGGCACGACGAACAACGGCCACACGTCGTCGACGACGACGGTGATGGTGCGGGTGTCACCGGGCAGGAGCTCCTGGGGCGACTCGCCCACACCAGGGAAGAAGACGGTGTGCCCGCCCGCCGAGACGGAGCCTTCGGCGAGCAGACGGGTGTTGCCCTCGTTGACGACGTCGAACGTGACGGTCGCCTCCCCCGGGCGCAGGGGGTTCCACGATGTGGTGTAGTCGCCGGAGACCGCAGTGAGCGCGGCAGCCGGCGTGATCTCTCCGGTGACACGCGTGAGCACGCGGAAGCCGACGCGGCTCTCGACCCCGACGCTCGTGCCGTCCTCCGCGGACTGCACCGAGAGCACCGACGCGGTGATCCCGGCGGCGTGGTCGCCGGGCTCCGCGCGGTCGGGCACCGCGATGGTGAACGGCACGACCACGGTCTCGCCGCCCGGCACGGTCACCGTCTCGGGCAGCGAGATCCAGGTACCCGCGTCGACGGACTCCTTGTCGGCGGCGAGGATGTCGAAGCGACCGTTGCGGGTGTAGAAGCCGTCGGCGGCGGTGAGGCTGAAGACCACCTCGTCGTCGCCGACGTTGCGCACCGCGAAATGGTCGTCGACGGTCTCGCCTGGGTCGACCTCGATCTCGACCGAGCGTCTGCCATCCGGTCCGGAATCGTCTGCAGGCACGACCGACCACCGCACTTCGGGGTCTTCGTCGGCGGCCGCGTATGACGCCGTCGGCCATACGGCTGATGTGACGAGGATCGTCAGCACCGCGACGAGTGCCCAGACGGTTCGGACGGTCAGGACGGGACCGCGAATGAAGTGAGGCAAAGTGGATTCCAGATAGATGTCAGGGTCGGGGCCGTCGACGGCCCCGACCCGATTTCAACACGATTGCGCGGCGGCCGCGATCAGTCCTCCGGGATGGCGTCTTCCCACAGCGTCAGGGTGATCGTTCCCGAGTACGCACCGGGCGCGACCGTCTTCGGCGTCTTCAGGAACAGATCGGCACCAGCCTGCCAGGTGCCGGCAGCCGCGGCCTCACCCGAGTTGAGCGCCAGTGCGAGCAGCTCGTCGCCGACGAGACCGACCGCGTCGGGCCCCTCGTCGAGGACCGTGTCGACCTGGTCACCCTCGGCGACCTCGCCGTTGCCGGTCGTCGTGACCAGCTTCGGGAGCCAGCCGAGGTGGCCGGCGTCGATCGCCGGGGCGCCGGTGGCCGTGAGGGCGCTCGATTGGCCGGTGACGTACCAGAACACGCCCACCGGAACCTCTTCGCGGTCGTCCTTCACGGTGACCGTCGGCAGCTGGCCGTTGAACTGACGGATGTCCTCGTCCGCAGACGCCACCTCGGTGAGGCTGGTCGAGCCGTTGGCCACGCTGAGCGTCAGCGCACCGACCGGGGGCAGCGCCTCGATGTTCACGTTGACGTCGACGTCGGTGTCGCCGAGCTCATCGGCGATCGCCGCGCCGGCACCGCCGATGAGGAGTGCGCCGCCGAGCGCGCCGACCGCGGCGCGAGCGATGAAGCCCTTCTTGTTCATTGCTTCTGTCTCCATTCCCCGGCCGGCATCTCTGCCGGACCGAACTCGCGAGCGACCGGTCCGTCCGATCGTCGAGTCTCGCGGGAATCCGGGCGTTCGCCGCGAGTTCCCCAGTACACGTCGTTTGCGCCCGCGAGCGCTGCCGGTTCCGCTCCCCCGGCCCGCGGGGGTGCGGGCGACGGAGTGAACGAGGTGCTGCTCACCGGCACCGCACGGACGACGACACGGGCCGGCGAGGGCTGCGTCGTGCCCCGGCGGGGGCGGTTCGAAAGCGTGAGCATGATGCACCTTTGCTCTGGATCCGGCAGTGGATCTTCGGGCTCGAATTGATGTTAGCGATAACGGTTAGCGAGAACAACCTTTTCGATAACCTTTTCGCAGTTTTCGGGTTTGGGTCCCCGAGAGGATGCCTCCGTCCAGGCATCCCCCCGGGAAGTCTCAGCCGCAGATGAAGGCCGGGAATGCCACCGGCACCGTCTGCGTGGCCTGCTCGCCGTCCACCGACCCCGTCGCAGTGACCGTGACGGAGCCCGCCTCGATCTGCGTGAGGCGCGTGGTGAACGCGGCTGTCGTCGTCTTGCCGGCGGCGAGGTTCGCCACCTGCTTGGAGCCGAACGGCGTCGCGATCGACAGCGCCACAGGCACGTCCGCGCCGTTGGCGGTGGACACGGTGAGCACGACCTTGCCCGCCACGCAGCGTGCGGTCGCCGTCGCGGTCACCTGCAGCGCAGGCTCGCGCTCGGCGCGCACGATCGAGATCGTGTACGTGGCCGATGTGGTGTGGTCCTGCGCGGTGCTGCGCAGCGTGAGGACCGTGGGGCCCTCCGCTGCAAGCGACACCGTCCGCGGCTGCGTGTCGTCGATCAGCACGTCACCGACGTACACCAGGCCGCTCGGCACCGCGGGATCCGCATCGAACGTCGCCGCAGTCGCGTCCTCCGGAACGGTCGCCGTGTACGAGTACACGCCGCCGGCCAGCGCGGGGGCGAGTTCGCCGTCCTCGAACGAGAGACCCGAGAGGTCGGCATCCCTCCCGTAGGTGGTCTTCGAGGCGGTGTAGACGCCGTAGACGCCACCCACGTAGCTGGTGCCGTTGCCCTGGAAGCGGACGGTCACGACGGGGATCTTCTCGCCGTTCGCGTCCAGCACGTACTGGCCGGCCTGATTGCGCTTGTAGCTGTCCTTCGCTTCGATGCCGGCGAGCACGGATGCCGGGATCTCGTCGTACTGGACGTACCACGTGGTCGCGCCCCCGGCGTTGGTGATGCGCTCGTTCTTCAGCAGGACGTCGTTGACGTACACGTTGAACGTGCGCCCGTTGTCACCGCCGAAGTAGCGGACGCCCAGGTAGTTCTTGGGCAGCGACGGGTCGACGATCATGTCGTACTGGAAGTACGCGTCGGTGGCCATCTGCCCGTCGCGGTAGCCCTCGCCCAGCCAGACGCCCACACCGGACTTGTTGTACTTGTAGTTCTTGTCGGCCTCGCTGTTGTTGTTGTCGAATGACGTGAGCGAGTCGATCGTGGTCTCCTCGATGCGCAGCTGCTGCTTGCTCTTGAGGATCAGCTCCTGCGCCTGCGGGGAGTCGGGCTCGATGAGGTCCATGTAGATCGCGTAGCGCGCGTTGTACAGGCTGTACCAGGGCTCGAAGGTCAGCGCCTCGGAGGCGGCATCCGCGTTCTTCATCTTGAAGCGCATGGTCTCGATGCCGTTGAGGTTCTCGCCGTCCTCGATGCGCACGAGGTTCTCGGCGATGCCCGCCTTGAACGCGTCGGCATCGTCGACCACGACGTCGTTGCTCACCGACTTGTCGGCGGTGCTCATGCGCACCAGCACACCCGCGACGTACGTCGAGCCGACGTTGGTCCGGTTGAGCTCGGTCGCCAGCAGCACCGGCCCGTAGGTGAAGGCCACCCAGTTGGGGTTCTCGGTCGAGTCGTCGACGCGCACCGCGGCCGGCAGCACGTACGTGAGCTCGTCGCCCGCGGCGACCTCGAGCACGATGTAGCCGTCCTGCGTGAGCGCGGCGACATCCTGTGCCGCGCCGTTCACCGTCAGGGTCGGCGTCTCGGCCGCCCAGCCCGGGATGCGCAGGCGCAGCGTCGTGCCCTCGGCCAGCTCGCCGCCGTCGATCGCCTCGACCATATACGTCACCGTCTCGTCGGCCGGCACATCGGCCGTCTGCGTGAGGCGCAGGTTGTGCTCCTCGTCGGTGTACACCGACGAGCGGAACATGTTGACGTAGACCGACGACCCCTTGCGGAAGTAGATCGAGTCGCCCAGCTTGGTGAAGCTCTCGGTCGCCGTCCCGTGGTCGCACCAGAACTCGTCCACCGGGTTGCCGAACACCTTCGCGTACCCGGCCTGCATCGGCTGGAAGTACGTCATCATGCCGGTCTCGGGGTTCTGCTGCGCGAGGATCGCGTTGATGAAGGTGTGCTCGTAGAAGTCGGGGTACTTCACCTCGGGGCTCACCTGGAACAGCGCCTTGGTCAGCTTGAGCATGTTGTACTCGTTGCAGATCTCGGAGGTCGAGTTCTCGCCGTAGCCCGACGTGGTGCCGTTGGTGGCGTGCTCGTAGAGCTCGTCGGCGCCGTGGAAGTGCTCGGACTGGCTGTTGCCGCCGTTCGCATAGGTGTGGTCGTCGACGACGATCTGCCAGAAGTTCTCAGCGGCGGTGCGGTACATGCCGAGGCTGCTCTTCTCGGCCGGGGTCAGCATCGCGTACAGGCTCGGGTTGTCGGTGAACACGGTGTAGCGCTTGAGGGCGCCGATGAGCTTGGGGATGGTCGTGTTCGCGTGCTTGCCGTCGAGCACGTCCTGGCCCGCCGCGAGCTGCTGGAACAGCGTCACCTCGTCGAAGTACTCCGCCGCGCGCTTGTGCGCCGGGTCGGCCGTGATGCTGAACAGCTCGTACAGCGCCTCGTTCATGCCGCCGTACTCGGTGTTGAGGATCGGCGCCGGGTTGGACTGCCGCGCGGCCCAGTTGCGCACCCAGGTGCCGAAGCCGCTCGCGACGGTGAGCGCCTTGCCGGAGACCGCCTCGGGTGCGTACTGATGCGCGTCGAGGAGGCCCGCCAGAACCTTGTGCAGGTTGTAGAAGGGAACGAGCAGCCCGCCGCCGCCGCTCGGCAGCACCGACGTGGAGAACGGCGAGACGTAGCCGGCGTTGCTCGGGTCGAGGACGGCGTACGCCCGCTGAGCGCGGTCGAGACCGTCGACGGCCGTGGTGAGCTTGGCCAGCAGCGCCGCCTTGGTGCTCGGGTCGCTCTCCGTCGCGTACGCCTGCGACAGCGCCGAGACGTAGTGGCCGAAGAAGTGCCCCTGGAACCGCGTACCGCTGGCGCGCTCCCAGCCGCCGTAGGGCTGAGCCGTCGTGGGAAGCCCGGCCTGCGTATAGAAGGAGTAGAGGAAGCGCTCCGGGTCGAGGCTCAGCAGGTACTCGACCATCTTCTCGTTGCCGTTGACCAGGTACGGGTCCTCGAGCAGCACCTCGCTCAAGTCGGTCTCCTCGAGATAGATGGACGTGGATGCGCCGCCCTTCGGCACCGTCACGGTGAAGGTCTTCGTCACCGGCGCGCTGCCGCCGTAGGCCGCGGTGGCGGTGAGGGTCACGGTCGCGTCGGCACCCGCCGGGCGGGTGACGGATGCCGCGCCCCCGGCGATCGAGATCACCTCGGCGTCGGAGGACGCCCACGACAGCTCCGTGCCGTTCGAGGCGGTGACCGGCAGACCGAAGTCGGCGGACGCGGTGGCCGGCACGCTCACGGCGTCGAGCGCCGACTGCGCCACGGCGGCGGGATCGAAGGCCGGGTTGTTCTGCTTCGTCAGGGCGACGACATCCGCGATCGTGGCGACACCGTTGTACAGGGTGTAGTCGTCGAGGAGACCGTTCGCGTGCGCGCCGTTGTAATTCGGACCGTTGTAGCCGAGGGTCTTCACCGTGGTGCTCTCCGAACCCAGCACCCCGGTGGCCGCGCCCGTGGCGGCGTACTTGACGGTCGAGATCTGGCGCACGCCGTTGCGGTAGAACGAGACCGCCTTCGTCGCCTTGTCGTAGGTCACGACCACGTGGGTCCACTGGCCGGTCGGGAAGAAGTCGGCGCGCGCGGCGTCGACCGCCACCTTGTACGGCTGGCCCGAGGACGGGCCGACCGAGAGGGCGAGAGGCGTGCCGTCGGCCTCCGAGGTCAGGTACCAGCCGTCGGAGTTGTACACCGTCTTGCTCCAGGCGAACACCTGCTCGCCCGACATGGTCGCGTTCGGCTTGTACCAGAACGACACCGTGAGGTCGGCTGGCTGCAGGTACGCGGCGGTGCCCAGGCGGATGGCGTTGGAGCCGTTGAGGTTGAAGGCCTGCCCGCTGACACCCGCGCCGTAGGCGGCGGTGCCCTTCTGCATCGTGACCGCCGCGGCGTTCGTGCTCACGTCGGCGAGGTCGCCCTCGAACTTGAGGTCGAGGACCTTGGCTGATGCGATCGAGATGGGGTCGGCGGCCGCGGCAGCCGAGGGCAGCCCGAAGGCCAGCGCGCCGGCGGCGAGCGCGACGGTCGTGCCGACCGCGAGAGCGCGACGGATGAATGGATGCGGCAGGTGCGTGCCGACGGTGCTCCGGGTGGTCTTCGGCAAGGCTGCAGGGCTCCCTTGTCCTGTCGAGCGGGATGCGCTTGTGTTAGCGCTATCAGTTTGCTGTGAGTTCGATGTTAGCGCGAACTCTCGGGAAGTCAAGAGTTGAGGACGGAGCTCACCGCGTCGTTGATCGGCATCCGAGTGAGCGCTAACATGCACTCGCGCGCTTCGCCGTCCCGTCTCGTGCACCGAACCGTCTCGCCAGAGCAAAGGAGCTGGAGTGAACCCGGCACGTTCCTCGACACGCACGAAGCCCACATCCCGACGGCGCACACGCGCCCTGATCGCATCGGCCGCGGGTGCGGCGATGGTCCTCGGCGCTCTCGCGCCGCTCGCCGCGGCGCCCGCCATGAGCGCCACCCCGGTCCCGACGGCCGGACTCCTCGCGGAGTACCTCTTCGATGAGACCGCGGGCTCGTCCGTACCGAACTCGGCCACCGGCCCGGTCGGCGCCGCGACCGTCATGAACGGCACCGACAGCCTCTGGACGGGCTCGTCGCTCGTCTTCACCGGTGGCGCCAAGACGAGCCCCACCGCGAGCTGGGTCCGCCTCCCCGACAACCTGCTGAGTGGCAAGACCTCGGCGACGGTCACGATCGAGACCAAGCTCGACGCTTCCATGAAGAACAACTGGAACTTCCTCTGGAACATCGGCAGCGACTCGACGACCCAGTACTACTTCGCGTCGGTGCGCGACAACCCGCGCACCACCATCACCACCGGCGGCGGTGGGGGCGAGGTCAACGCGCGCTCGGGCACCGCCCTGTCGTCCGATCGCTGGTACAGCCTGACGTCGGTGATCGACGGGGCGGCGGGCACCATCACGTTCTACGTCGACGGCGAACAGGTCGCGCGCACCGCGACGGCTTTGACACCGGCATCCATCACCAACCAGACCCTCAACGCGATCGGCCGCGCGCCCTACCCCGACCCGATGTACAAGGGAGAGGTCTCGACCTTCCGCGTGTACGACCGTGCACTGACGGCGGCCGAGGTCGGCGACGTGTCGGATGCGGATGCCGCGCTCCACGCCTCGTCCTTCCAGCAGGCGGCGCAGACCGTGCTCGACGGCGTCGGCGCGGTGACGATCGACGAAGCCGCCACGACGCTGCCCGGCTACGGCGGCCGCGTGACCTGGACGTCGGCCGACCCCGCGCTCGAGGTGGCCGAGGACGGCCTGACCGTGGCGGCGACGCAGCCCGCCACCGGCTCCGCGCCGGTGACCACCGCCCTCACGGCGACCGCCACGGTGCGCGGCACGAGCGTGTCGAAGTCCGTGCCGGTGACGATCGAGCCCGTCCCCGGTGAGGACGACGCGTTCGGCTATGCGATGGTGCACTTCATCGAGGACTCCGCGGGCTACGCCGAGAAGATCTACCTCGACGTGTCGCGCGGCGACGACCCCGAGCACTGGGACCCGCTGAACGGCGGGAAGCCGATCCTCGCGTCGCAGCTGGGGACGACCGGCATCCGCGACCCCTATCTGACGTACAACCCCGAGACCGGGACGTACTACATCATCGCCACCGACCTGCGCGTCTTCGGCGGCGACCGCGGCGTGTCCGGCTGCACCGAGTGGTGCTACTGGTCGTCGCAGGGCAGCACGAAGCTCAATGTGTGGGAGTCGAAGGACCTCGTCACGTGGAGCGACCTGCGTCAGTTCGACGTCGCCCAGTCCCCCGCAGGCACCGAAGTGGCCGAGCTCGGCATGGCGTGGGCGCCGGAGGCCACGTGGGTCCCCGGGTACAACGAGGACGGCAGCGGCGCGTTCGTCGTCTACTGGTCGTCGAACGTGTACACGAACGCCGGGCACACGGGTTCGACGTACTCGCGCATCCTGTGGGGTGCGACGACCGACTTCACGCAGGACACCTACGAGTACGGCGGCGTCTTCATCGACGCCGGCGGCAACACGATCGACACCACGATCATCCAGAACGACGGCAAGACCTACCGGATCACCAAGGACAACTCCGCGGGCAAGGGCATCTACATGGAGTCCACGCCCGCGGCGGACTGGTGGGCGCCCACTGCGACATGGACGCAGATCCAGACTCGCATCGGCGCCGTGTGGTCGGGCGGGAACGCCGGCGGCGTCGAAGGTCCGGCGGTGTTCCAGCGCCACGGCGAGGGCAAGTGGTACCTCTACGTCGACGTCATCCCCTCGACCGGCTACCGGCCGATGCAGACGACGGATCTGGATGCCGGGTGGACGCAGCTCGTCTCGAGCAGCTTCTCGATGGCGCCGAGCACCAAGCACGGCGGGATCGTGCCGCTGACGTTCGGCCAGTACGAGACGATCCGCGAGGCGGACGCCACGGGCGCGGTCGCCTCGCAGCTCGGCAGCATCGAGATCGCCGCGGGTGCATCGGCCGACGCCGTGCGTGAGGCGCTGCCCGGCGAGGCGGAGGTCACTCTCGCGTACGGCCGCGGGACGGCGTCGCAGCCGGTCACGTGGGACGTGACGGACGTCGACACCGACGTCGCGGGCACCTACGAGGTCACCGGCGTGGTGCAGACCATCGGCGCGAACCTCAACCAGTGGGTGGGTGCGGGCGGCTCGACGGCGTACAACGCCGCCGACCGCACGCTGTTCAGCTCGACCGCGATCACGGTGACGGCGGACGTCGTCGTCGCGTCCGCGCCGCTGCCGGTCACCGTGACCACCGCGACGCGCTGCGTCGCCGGCAAGGTCGTGCTGACGGTGACGACCGCGAACGACGGCGGCGCGCCCGTGGCGCTCGCGATCACGACGCCGTACGGCTCCAAAACGGTGGCCGCCGTGCAGCCCGGCAAGAGCACGTCGGCCGCGTTCACGACGCGGCTCGCGGCCATTCCGACGGGCTCCGTGGCAGTGACCGTGAGCGCCGGGAGCACCACCGCCGAGAAGTCGGCGACCTTCGCCGCGGCCTCCTGCGGCTGACGCCCCGCCTCGCTCGAGCGCCCCGTCGGCTTCGGCCGGCGGGGCGCTCTGCTGCGCCGGCCGCCGCGCGCTCGAGGGATGACGGATGCTGCGGCCCGCGGCATCCGTCCCGCGAAGCGGTGTCCCGGTCATTCGGGTGGCGCAACGGCCGCATCGATCACGCGCAGCGGCGCGTCCTGCCACCTCCAACGGCCACGCGGGCACGCCGAAGGGCGGCGGCACCGGTAGTGCCGCCGCCCTCGACGGTGATCAGCCGATCAGCCGCAGCTTGCCGCGGAGTACCCGACGTCGCTGGTCACGGTGACCGGCGATCCCTCGATGGTGGCGGTGGCCGTGAGCTCGACCGAGCCGCCCGTGATCGAGGCCTGACGCGTCGAGAACGAAGCCGACGAGCTCTTGCCCGCGGCGATCGACGCGAAGGTCTTCGAGCCGTATGCGCCCGACGCCGAGACCGACACCGGCACATCTTCGCCGTTGGTCACGGTGACCACCTGCACGACCTTGCCCGCCACGCATCGCGAGGTCACGGCGGCCGTGACATCGAGACCGGGCTCATCGGCGACCGTCACCTTCACGGTCACCGTGCGGTACGCCGTGGCGAGCCACTCGGCATCCGTCATGTCGAGGATCGGGCTGCCGTCCTCACGGAAGTACACCATGCGCACACCCGCGTCGCGGGTGCCGTTCTGCGTGAGCTTCGCGTGGAAGATGTTCAGCAGATTGCCGTCGTCGTCGTACGTGTACGAGTTGTGGCCGGGACCCCAGTTGTTGGCGAAGGCCCCCTCATAACTCCAGATCGGATAGCTGCGGATGTTCCACGCGGACGCCTCGAGCAGGTCGGCACCGGACTCCGCAGTGGCGAGTCCCACGGCGTAGGTCCAGTCGATGTTCGACCCCGAGAAGGTGATCATGATCTTTCCGTCGCGCTGGATGACGAACGGCCCCTCGGCGACGGCCGACGTGTTGTCCGACCAGCTCGCGTCCGGGTACACGATCGTCGATCGCTGACCCGACAGCTGCCACGCGCCGGTCGCCGACGGCGTCACCTTCGCGATCTTCAGCACCGCCGGGCCGGTCGCCGGAGCGATCACACGCTCCGACCACACCACGTAGTCGGTGCCGGCGTCTTCGAAGTGCGTCATGTCGAGCGTGATGCCCGTGCCGTAGGTGGTCAACGGCTGCCCGGTGGCGTCGACGACCCGCTGCGGGCTCTGCCAGTCGGCGCGCACGAGCGGGTTGCCACCGGGGGTGAGGCGCATCGAGTAGGACTGCACGCCCGTCCACGAGTTGGCGCTGTTGGCGTTGGCGGCGAACAGGATGTACAGGTCGCCGTCGACGACATGCAGCTCCGGTGCCCACAGCTGGGAGTTCACCGACGTGCCCGACAGCCCGTAGCCGAGGATCTTGTGGTCGGCGGCGGTCGCGAGTCCCGCGATCGTGTCGGCCTGACGGATGAAGAACTCGTCCTGTCCGTTGTCATCGGTCGAGATGAACAGCCACGTCTTGTCGCCGTTCGGGAGGGTGTACCGCAGGACATGCGGGTCGGCGCGGTTCGCGATCAGCGGGAAGATCGTGTCGGTGCGCTGAAGCGTGCCGTTCACCGTGTACTCGCCCGGCGTCGAGGTGTCGACCGCCGACGTGTCCCAGGTCACACGGAAGTCGTGCGTGCCTCCGTCGGAGTAGTCGGCTGTCACCTTCTCGGGCAGTTCGAGCGCACCGCCCGCCGCGACCGTCACGTCGTCCGGCGTCTGCAAGCCGGTGTTGCGGACCCGCCCGAGAAGCTGGTCGGCCGCGCGGGCCTCGGCAGAGGTGACCGGAACGATCGACGCCGTCTCGGCATACGTCACCGTGATGGCTCCCGTGCGGCCCGTCGGCTGCTGGCCGGTCTTGACCGCGGACACGGAGGCGAAGTCGGCTGTGGTCCCGGTCAGCGCAGAGCCGGCCGCGGTGGTCCACACGATGCGGTAGGCGTTCGCGCGGGAGTCGAACTCGGCCGAGACCGCACCGGTCGTGCCTTGGCCGGGAAGCGGCAGGTAACCGACCTCGGTCCAATCCACGAGGTCGGGCGACGTGAACACGAGCGCACCGGCGGCGTCAGCCGCGCCCGCATCGTTCGTGCGGCGGGCGATGAGGCCGAAGCCCTCGTCGCCTGCCAGCCTGAACAGATAAGGCTGCGCGAGGTAGCGCTTCGTGCCGTTGTTGGTCTCGGTCATGCCGCTGACCTTCGGGAAGATCACGCCCGTGCCCGAGTTCAGGGGCGTGAACGTGGCGCCGTCGGCGCTCAGCGCGAGGTGGCCCGAGCGCGTGACCTCGGGATCGTCGCCGCCACGGACGTTCTTCGACGTCGTGTACGCCGCCAGGCGCGAGGCACCGCTCTCGGCGATGCGCACGTCGACCTGCGTCGTGGCGGCATCCGCCCCGGTGCCGACGACGGCTTGCAGCTTCGCCGCGCCGAGCCCCGATGTCGGTGCGGAGGCGATGGCACCGCTCGCGACCGATCCGGCGCCGGAGACGTGCGACCACACCACCGGCAGACCGAGGGCGGTGGCAGGAAGGACGTAGCCCTTCTCCAGGACGGACGGCACCAGCAGCGTCTCGGCGGCGCGTGCCGCCTGCTCGGCCGCGCTGGGCGCCTTCAGCACCGTGACCGCGAAGTCCTTGGTCGCGGTCTGGCCGCGCACCGTCGCGGTCGCGGTCAGCGTGACGGGCGTGTCCGCCGAGGGGCGGGTGACCTGACCGTTCGCGGCCACGATCCCCGAGGGCGACGACGTCCAGGTCACTCCGCCCGTCGTGGGCAGCGAGAGATCCGACTCGACCTGGCCGAGGTTCTGGGCGTTGACGGCGGCGAGGTCGATCGCGTTCGCGGTCTCGGTGGCGGATGCCGCAGCATCCGTCGCCGATGCCGCCGCGATGTCCGTCGCGGACAGCGCCTCGTTGTACACGCGGAACGCCGAGACGCCGCCTTGGTAGAGGGAGTCGCCGGCGTACGCGCTCTTGCCGATGTAGTTCATGGTGTGAGTCGTCAGGTCGTTGAGGCTGACGGTGGAATCCGCCTTCGTGGCGACGAGCACGCCGTCGATGTAGAGCTTCAGCGTGGATGCCGTGCCGGTGGCGTTCTTCGAGATCGTCGCCGCGACGGACTGCCACTTTCCTTCGACGAGCTTGGCGGCCGAGGTGACCGACTGCTCGCCCGACCAGTTGGTCTTCGAGATCGCGACGCGCGGCGCGACCGGCTGGATGAAGAACTGGCCGGTCGACGAGTCGCCCGATCCGCCGATGTTCCACAGGAACTTGTTGCCGGACAGTGCTGTGGGGCTGGTCTCGATGACGATCGTGGCCGCGCTCTGCCCGGAGAGCAGGTTGTTCGGCAGCTGGACATGGTTCGCGCCGGTGAACTGCATGTAGCCGCCGCGCCAGGCCGCTCCCCCGACGACGGTGCCGTCACGGCCCGCCCCGGAGACGTCGTGCACGACGGTGCCGCTCGCCTCCGAGAAGTCGTACGACGCCAGCAGCGACGCCGGATCTGCGGCGACCGCCGTCCCCGGGGCGCTCATCCCGATGGTGCCGGCCACCAGGGCGACTCCCAGGGCGCCCGAGAGCATCTTCGTCCCCCGCGCCGTGCGTGGGCCCCTCCGCGCCCGCGCGATCTCTCTGCCTCTTCGCTTCACTGCGTTCCCTTCCTCCGGGTGGTGTGATCGTTCGACCGCACGCTGCTCCGCCGGCCACGGTCATGGCCGCGAGACGCCAGAGCTCCCGCGCGCGGGAGTGGTACGGAACCGGGCAGCGCTCGTGCCGCCCGGTTCCGGGTCTTTCAGCCGCAGTTCGCCGCGGGATACGGCACGGCGGTCGTCACCGTCACCGGTGAGCCGCCGACCGTCGCAGCGGCGGTGAGCGTCACGGATCCGTCCGAGATCGACGTCTGCCGGGTCGTGAACGACGTCGACGTGCTCTTGCCCGCGGACACCGCGCCGAATGCCTTCGTGCCGAACGGACCGGCCGCCGAGACCGTCACCGGGACGCCCTCACCGTTGGTCACCGTGAGGACCTGGACGACCTTGCCGGCCACGCAGCGCGCGGTGATCTTGCCGGTCACCTCGAGCTCGGGCGCGGCGACGGCCGTGACGGTGACCGTGGTCGACACCGTGCGGTTGTCGGGCGCGACCTCCTCATCCGCCTCCATGTCGAAGACCGGCAGGCCGTCGGCGGCCCAGTGCACGCGGCGGACGAACATGTCGCGGCCGCTCAGGCCGTTGTTGTCGGTGCGCGCGTGGAAGACGTAGAGCAGGTTGTCGTCCTCGTCGTGCGACCACATGCCGTGGCCGGTGCCGAGCTGCCAGTCGCCGTTGAACACGCCGGACTTCTGGATCGGGTAGTTCAGCTTGCTCCAGGCGGCGGGCGATGTGAGGTCCACGCCCTCCCCCGCCGTCGCGGTGGCGAGCCCCGTCGTGTAGGTGTCGCCGACCGTCGATCCCGAGTAGATCAGGTACAGCACGCCGTCGTGGGCGTACACGTTCGGGCCCTCCGCGATGGTGTTGTCCCACGCGTACTCCGGCACGAGGATGCGCACCGGCTCCGACGTCAGGCGGGTGGGGTTCGCGGGATCCATCTTCGCGATGAACAGGGCTCCGAGCTGCTGCCACACGTAGTACGACTGGCCGGAGTCCTCGAGGTACGTCATGTCCAGCGAGATGTTCTGCGACGGGTTGAGGATGCCGCCGTTCGAGCGCAGCACCTTCTGCGCCTTCGTCCAGTTCGCGGGGACCGCCGGGTCGAGGTCGTGGCCCTGGGCGTCCTGCTTCAGCTGGATGATGCTCGCCCGCCCGGTCCACATGTCGGGCTGGCCGTTGGTGCCGTTGTAGCAGGGCATGAACAGGATCGACAGCCTGCCGCCGATGACGTGATACTCCGGCGCCCAGAAGCAGCCGGTCATCACGGCGCCGTCGGCGTCGGTGTCGCCCCGGCGCAGCAGGTCGATCTCGACGTTGCGGCCGGCGTCGACCGCCTCGTCCGAGAGGTCCTCGATGCTGTCCGCGATGCGGATCGGCATGTGCGCGCCGCCCTGCGGGTTGATGTTGCCGCCGTAGATGTCCTCGGTGGCGATCATCAGGAACTTCTCCTGGCCGTTCCAGTCGTACCGGAACACCGACGGGTCGGCACGCTCGTCCGCGAACGGGGTGGCGTACTCGGCGGTCTTGAGCGACCCGGTGACCTCGTACGTACCGGGGGTCGCCGTGTCGACCGCGGCGAGGGAGTCCGCATCCCATGCGATCACGCGCGAGGCGCTGGAGCCGTCGTCGTACGACAGCTCTGCGCGCTTCGGCAGGGCCGCGGCATCCAGCTCTCCGCCCTGCTCGATCTCGACGCCGTCGAGCTGGGCGACGCCGGTGTTCGCGATGCGGCCGAAGCGCCCCTCGAGCGCCTCGACGGTCTTCGCGTCGACGGGAAGCGTGTTGCCGGAGTCGTAATCCGGGATGCCGTCACCGGCTGCGCCGGCGGTTGCCGACACCACCCCGCGGCGCACCTCGCCCCGGGTGGCCGGGTCGGCGAGGTCGGTGAAAGTCGTGTACATCGAGGCCCCGGCATCCGACGTCCACGTCACGACATAGCGATCGGAGGCCGAGTCGTACACGGCCGCCGGCTCGTTGACGCCGCTCGTCACGCCGAGGTTCACCATGCCGACCTCGTTGTAGCTCCGCAGGTCGCTGCTGCGGGCGAAGAGCACACTGGAGGTCTGGGTGCCGTCGGCGCCGCCGCCGCGGGCGGTACGCGTCGCGACCAGGCCGTAGCCGCCGTCCTCGAGGGTGAACAGGTGGGGGTCGCGGAGACTCCGGATGATGCTGTCGCTGGTGCCGTTCGCGGGCACCGCGACCGAGGTCTTCGCGAAGAAGATGCCGTAGTTCTCGTTGAGCGGGCCCCATCCGTCGCCGCCTTCGAGGGCGAGGTGCATGCTGAGCGCGACGTCGGCGTTGTTCGCCTGCGCGACCGTCGTGGGCACGCGGCTGTAGGCGAGCAGCTGCGTGGTGGTGTCGGCGGGGAGCACGGTGACATCGAAGGTGCGGGATGCCGCGACTCCGGTCGCCGTGTCCGTCACCTCGACCGCGACCTGGCCGTCGACGGCGTCGTCACCCGCGGCAACGATCGTCTCATCGGCCGTGATGCCGTCGCTCGTCGAGGTCACCTCGACCTCGGTGCCCGCGGGTGCGGCGGGCAGCGCCGTGCCCGACTCAACGACCGCGGGGATGACGAAGAGCTCGGCCAGCCGCGTCGCGCGCTGCTCGGCGGTCTCGGACGACGGCAGCACCGTGACCGTGATGGTCTGGGTGGCGGTGATGCCGCGAATGGCCGCCGTCGCGGTGAGCTCGACCTCGACGGCCGGCTGGCCGGCGAGGGGTGCAGCGATCGAGCCGTCCGCAGCGACGACCGCGGGGTTGCTCGAGCTCCAGGTGACCTTGCCGCCCGCCGTCGGCAGGTCGATGTCGGTCGCGGTCTCGCGGTCGGCGAGCGCGAGCCCGGTGAGGATCGCCTGGGCCTGCGCCTGCAGTTCGGCCGCGTGAGCCTGGGCGTCGGCGTCGGATCCCGCGGCGACCTCAACTGCCGAGAGGGCACGGTCGTACACGCGGAACGACGAGATCGCGCCCTGGAAGAGCGGGTCGGGCCACGGGGCACGGCCGATGGTGTTGAGCGACTGGTCGACGATGTTCGCCGGGGTGCGGTCGACGCCGCCGTTCGCGACGCGGACGCCGTCGATGTAGAGGGATGCCGTGCCCGACGCGCCGTCGACGACCGACGTCACGTTCACCCACTGGTTCGCGGTGACCCCGCACGAGGTCGACTGCACGAGCCGCTCGACGCCGGCGGACTTGATGCCCACGAGAGGCGCACGGCCGGACGCGCAGTTGAGCGAGGCGAAGAAGTACTCGGTCGCCGAGGACTCGTTGCCGATGTTCCACAGGAAGTGGAAGCCGTTGAGCATCGCCTGCGAGGCCTTCACCTCGGCGACGACGGTCGCGGACGCCTTGCCGGCCAGGAGGTCGTCGGGCAGCTCCACCCAGTTGCCGGTGGACGTCTTGGCGCCGCCGCGGAGGGTGAGCGCCGAACCGGTCCAGTCGGCGGCCTGGACATTGCGGACCGTGGCGTCGCCGAACGTCGAGCCGGCGACCTCGTTGGGCACGGACGATCCGCTCGCGAGGTCGAACTCGTAGGACGCCACCAAGCCGTCCTCGGGCACCGCGGCGGCCGCGGTCGTCGTGGCGCCGAGGCCGAGGATCATGGCGCCGACGGCGGCGATCCCGATAGCGGCTCGGCGGGGGTGCAGGGACAGTCGCATTCCACTCTCCATCAAGTGACTGAACTTCGTCGAACAGGGCTGTTATCGCTCACATTAGCGGTAACTCGCCATTGCGCAACACGTTTCATAAGATGTGCCCTCCAATCGGGTCGAACGTGGCCGAGGCGGCGACTCTATGAATGTGAGCGGTAACGCGCTACATTGGCGACCGTTGCCCGCGACCCGCGCGGGCGCCAGACCGCGATGAAGAGGTTTCATATGGCGACGAAGTCCTGGCGGCGAATCGGGGTGGCAGGAGCGACGATCGCTGCACTTGCCATCGGCGCTCTCGCCCCACCCGCTGCTCACGCGGACCCGGTTCCGGACGACCCGAACCTGGTCCTGCACTACGACTTCAGCACCGCCGGCGCGGTGACGGACGTCTCGGGCCACGGAAACAACGGCACGATCGTCGGCGCCGGCGCGACCGTGGTCGACGGCGTGCTGACGCTGCCCGGAGGCGCGGCGAACAGCGGCGCGGGGTACGTGCGCTTCCCCGCGAACCTGTTCGACGGCAAGGACACGCTGACGATCTCGACCTGGCTGCGCAACGACACCGGCGCCGGGAACTACGCCGCGATGTTCTTCGGCTCGGGCACCGGCACCTTCCCCGCGCAGTACTGGCTGTTGAACCCCCGCAACCCGTCCAGCCGCTTCAAGTCGGTCATCACCAACGGCAACACGCCGAGCGCTCCGTGGGGCACCGAATACGGCATCTCCCCCACCACCGCCTCGCAGGGCGTGGCCGGACCGACCACCGGCACCGCGTGGGCGATGTACACCACGGTCATCACTCCCACCTCGATCTCGGGCTACTACAACGGAGCGCTCGTCGGCACGGTGGCGACGAGCCGCACGGTGACCCAGTTCGGCACCGGACTCGTCGGCTACATCGGCCGCTCGACGTACGCCGACGCCTTCTACAAGGGCTCGGTCGACGACGTGATCGTGTCGACGTCCGCGTACAACGCGGGCCAGATCGCAGAGCTGTACCACCAGAGCGACCGCACCACGACCGACCAGACGAACGTCGCCCTCACGGCCGACGCCGACGCCGTGTCGCTCCCGAGCGAGGCGACGGCCGACATCGCGCTCCCCGCCACCGGCACGCCCAACCTCTCGCGCGTCACGTGGGAGTCGTCGCAGCCTTCGGTGATCGCCGCGGACGGCAAGCTCACGCGTCCCGCAGAGGGCCAGGCGGACGCCTCCGTCACCCTCACGGGAACCTTTACGCTGGGCGGCCAGTCGATCACGCGCGGCTACACGGTCGCGGTCCCGGCGCTCGACCCGCAGCGCGACCTCGAGCGCACGGCTGACGCCTTCGACCTCGGCATCACGGTCGCCGCGTCCGACATCGTGCTCAACACCGAGTCGCAGGGTGCGACGATCGCCTGGGCCTCGTCGGCCCCTGCCGTCGTCTCGGCGACGGGCGCCGTCACGCGCGCCGCCGCCGATGCCCCCGTCACGCTGACGGCGACGTTCAGCCGTGCCGGCAACTCGACGCAGCGCACGTACGACGTCACCGTCAAGGCGCAGGACGTCGGCCAGGCCGTCGCCTACGTCCGCACGGGCAACACGGCCAAGACCGAGGTGCTCCACCTCGCGGCCGCGAAGAACGGCGATCCGCTCGTCGCGCTGAACAACAACAAGGGCGTGCTCTACCCCACGTTCGGCACCGGCACCTCGCAGTTCGCGAACCCGACGCTGTTCCGCAAGCCCGACGGCACCTACGGCCTCGTTGCGACCGACAACGCCGCCAACGGCCGCATCTTCGTCTACTCGTCGAAGGATCTCGTGACCTTCACCGACCAGAAGTGGGTGCTCACCAACACGCAGAACATCGTCGTCTCGCGCGCCGATGTGACCTACGACAACGGCACGCGGCTCTACCGTGTGACGCTGCGCACCGCCGCGGGCGCCGCCTACGAGGTGACGACCGCGGACTTCACGACGTTCAGCGCGCCTGTCTCGATCACCGCGCCGGCCGCACCGACCGTGACGGGTCTGCCGACGGGCGGGATCGAGGCATCCGCTCTTCCCGTCACTCAGGCGGAGCTGTCTCAGCTTCAGAAGTCGCTCGGCCGCATCGTCAACACGACCGTCGACGCGGGAGACGACGTCGAGGTCGAGGTGGGCGGCGAGCTCGATCTCCCCGAGAAGGTGGACCTCGGCTACTCCGACGGCTCGTCGAAGCAGCTGGGCGTCAACTGGGACACGAGCGCGGTCGACCTGGCCACTCCCGGGACCTACACGGTCACGGGCACGGTCAACCAGCCGGTCTACGGTGACGCGAAGGGCATCCTCGTGAAGGAGCGGGCGGACCCCTGGGTCTTCCGCGACGACGAGCGCACGGGCAGCACGGAGTACTACCTGACCGGTTCGTACCCCACGACGCAGTCGAACGCCGGCGTGGGCTACGACCGCATCGTCCTGCGGCGCGCGAGCACGATCAACGGCCTCACCACGGCGCAGGAGCAGGTGCTGCTCTGGGCCAACAACGCGGCCGCGCCCGACACCTCGAACGGATCGAAGATCGCCTCGAGCAACTACCGGTACTTCTGGGCGCCGGAGCTGCACAAGATCAACGGCGACTGGTACATCTTCTTCACGTCGAGCCGCAGCACCGACGTGTGGAACATCCGCCCGACTGTGATGCGCGCCCCGGGCAACACCGACCCGATGGTCGCGTCGAACTGGAGCGTGCTCGGCTACGTCAAGGCCGCGGCCGGCGACACCGCCGCGTTCACGAGCTTCTCGCTCGACATGACGCACTTCGAGGCGAACGGCAAGGACTACCTCGTGTGGGCGGAGAAGCCGGGCAGCTCGGATCTGCGGATGGCCGAGATCAACCCCGCCGACCCGACGCAGCTGACGTCGAAGTCGATCCTCCTGTCGACGCCCAACTACGCGTGGGAGCGCACGACGAGCCAGGTGATCAACGAGGGCCCCGCCGTCATCAAGAGCGACGACGAGGTGTTCGTGTTCTTCTCGGCATCGGAGGTGAACGAGACGTATTCGATCGGGATGCTGCGCGCACCGGTCGACGGCGACCTCATGAACCCCGCGACATGGTCGAAGACCGGCTATCCGCTGCTGACATCGGACGACTTCGGCGGCCAGCAGAACGGACCCGGCCACAACTCGTTCACGCTCGACGAGGACGGCAACCCGGTGATCGTCTACCACGCCCGCCCGCCGGTCGCGGAGTGGATCCCCGGTGCCGACGGCGGACTCAACGACCCCAGCCGTCACGCCCGCGTGAAGACGGTGCACTTCGCCGCCGACGGCTCGGCGGTGCTCAACCAGACCCGCGACGAGGAGGTGGCGCCGGGCAACCGCACGGTGACCCTCACCGTCACGGTCACGGGTCCTGCGGCACCGCAGCTCGCGGTCTCGGGTGTCGTGACGTCGCGCTGCGTGGCCGGCAAGGTCGTCCAGGTGCTGACGGTGACCAACGCCGAGGGCTTCCCGGTCACGATGTCGGCGACGACCGGCTTCGGGTCGAAGGCGTTCGGCGCGGTCGCGGCCGGCAAGTCGGTGTCGGCGTCGTTCACGACGCGTCTGACGTCGGTGCCCCCGGACACGGCGGTGCTCACCGCGACGGCCACGGTGAACGGTTCGCCGGTCACCGTGACGCGCGAGGTGGCCACACCGGGCGCCACCTGCGGCTGATCACGCACTGAGCCCCGAGAGGCCCGTCCGCGCGAGCGGGCGGGCCTCTCTGCTGCGCCCGGGCGCACCGCCGGTCTCCGCCGAGCCGTCGGATCGTGGAGACACGGATGCTGCGACCCGCCCGTACGGACGGGCTTCCGGCCGCGGGCACCGCACGTGGAGGCGGTCACGCAGACCGCGGGTGGCGGCATCCGTCCCGCTCCTGCGGTGCGTCCCGCGCACGAAGGAACCGCCCGCGATCCGAAGACCGCGGGCCGTTCCCTCGTGCGTGCCGCGTCAGCCGCAGCTGTGCGCGGAGTACTCCACCGTGCCGGAGTAGACCAGGCCACCGGCCGTGCCGGTCACCTCGATCTCGCCGGCGGGTGCGGTCGCCAGTCGCGAGTTGAACGTGCTCGTCACCGTGGCGCCGGCCTTGAGACCGGTGAGGGTCTTGGAGCCGTACGAGGTGGCGATCTGGACGTCGGCCGCGACATCGTCGGCGTTCTTCACCGACACCGCGAGGTACGACTTGCCGGCGACGCACCGCTGGGTGACCGTCGGCTGCAGATCGAGGGCGTTCGCCGCGAGCGTGGGCAGCTCGATCGTCACGTAATCCTCGATGTTGCCCGCCGCGTCCTGAGCCTGCACGTGCACGTAGCGGGGCTCTTCGGTGAGCTGCACCGAGAAGGGCTCCTCGTACGTCGCGTACATGTTGTTCAGCTCGCCGGTCGGCGACGAGTCGGGGCCGTCCGACCACACCGTGCGCGTCACGCCCGAGCCGGGCGCGGCGTCGCTCGGCACCAGGGTGAACGTGGCCGACGTTCCGTCCACGACGATCCAGTCGACTCCGGTAACCGGGGCGACCGTGTCGACCTTGACCGTCTCGGATGCCTCGCCCACGGCGCCGTCTTCGCTGGTCGCACGTGCGCTCACCGTGACCTCGCCCTGCGCCGAGACCGCGAAGGGCGCCGTGTAGGCGTTCCACGTCTCGCCGTCGAGGCTGTACTCGATGCTCTCCACGGGGCTCGCGGTCTCCTCGGCCGTGACCGTCACGGTCGGGGCGGTGGTGTACCAGCCGCTGCCCTGCGGGGCCGCGTCGAACGACAGCGCCACGATCGGCTCGCTCTGGTCGAGCGGCTCGACGACGAACACCGTCGCGATGGCGCCAGGCGCGTAGCCGGCGACGGCGCCCTCGACGTCGAAGATCGCGTCGACCTCGGCGTAGGCTGCGGGCTCGATCGAAGCCCACTCGACGTCGACACCGCTCGAGGCCGTGCCGTCCTCGTAGGTCGCACGGACCGTCTCCGGAAGCACCGGCTCGACACCGGCCGTCGTGATGGTCGCGGAGTAGTCGACGCTCTCGATCTCGTCGGACAGGCTGTTCGCCACGTACACCGTGCCGCTCACCGTCTGCCCGTCGTACCCGGCGGGGTCACCCACGACCTCGAACTGCCCCGGCGAGGCGTAGCTCGACGCCGGGACGCCTGCCCACTCGACGTCGACATAGCGCAGCGGACCGTTCTCGCCGATCACCCAGACGCTGTCGGGCAGCGTCGGCGCCGTGCCGGTGACGGTGCGGACCGCCACGGCCTGCGAGTCGATGAAGGCGTCGGGGTCCTCGGGCTCCGGCTCGACGACCGGCGCGTTGACGCCCCAGACCTCCCACTCGATCACGCTCGTCGCCTTGCGCTGGCTCTGGAAGAGCTGCCGGTCGAGGACGAGCCGCACCGCGGTGGTCGTGACGGCGTCGAAGTTCGCCTGCACGACCGGCTGGGACGCGACCGGGGCGGCCGTGTTCAGGACCGGCACCGGGTAGGTCAGGCCCGAGCCGGTGACCGGGGCCCACTCGCCCGCGCTGGTGCGGTACTCGACCTTCCACGACGCCGGGATCATGACACCCGAGTCGCCGCCCGAGGTGAGGTGGTTCTGCCACAGGTAGAGCTTCGACGAGCTCACCGTGACCGGACGCTCCCACGTGTACGTCGCGGTGTCCTGTGTCGGGTTGCCGGGCGCCCCCCACGTTCCCCACATGGCGGAGAGCGTGTTCGTCGGGCCGACGACCCCGTTGTTGAGCGCGGCGGCGGAGTTCCAGCTGGGGACGTAGCTGACCTCGGTGACCGGCGCGTTCTCACCGGAGGCCAAGGCGAGGTTGATCGGCTCGTCGGCGGCCCCCGCCGGCATCGCGACCGCTGCCCCGCCGGCGATGAGCGCCACGGCCGCGACCAGCGCGAGCGCGGCCTTCTTCACACCGGCTCTGCGGGCACGCGTGTGCATCGGTGTCCTCTCTGTGATCGGCATGTCAGTTGCCCCCGTCGATCGGCGCGCGGCCGGCGGCGAGGAGGATCCTCTGGCGGTTGCGGGCGGTGAGCAGGCCGGCAGCGACATACGCCGCCGAGACCTCGCCGACCGCGCCCAGGAAGGCGAACCGGTCGGCGAACGGCGCCCGCTCCCACACCTCGTCGAGCAGGGTCTTGTTCGCCCGCTTCGGGTTGGCGACTCCCGCGTCCTGGCCGGCGAACGTGACCGACGGCTCATTGCGCTGGAAGTACATGTGGTAGGCCACATCGCGTCCGTTGTAGGCGGGCTCGTACGACTGCGACCCGATCGTGAAGACGTTCGCCGCGGTCTTCGAGATGCCGCGGGTGACGTCGCCCGACAGGTTCAGCCGGTCGGCGAGCGAGACCTTCAGGTAGCTGGTCGACGAGCTCGTCGCCGTCAGCACCACGGGTCCGTACATGAGTGCCTGGATGTCGGGCCGGTCGATCGCCGCCTCCACCCGCACCGTGAGCGGGATGCGCACCGTGATGGTGTCCCCGGCCGCCCACGCGCGCGAGATGCGCGCGTAGGTGCCGGGCACCGCGTCGACTCCAGCCGGCGCGCCGTTGACCTGCACCTCGGCGCCCGACGACCAGCCGGGGATTCGCAGATGCACCGTCAGCGGGCCGGACGGGGCCGTCTTGACCGTGAGAGTGGATGTCTCCCCCTCGGGGTACGACGACACCTGCTCGAGCACGAGCCCGGTCTCCTCCCACTCGAGGGTCGACGCGATGTAGAGGTTGACATACAGCTCGCTCTGATCGGCGGAGCGGAAGTAGATGCCTTCCTGGTACTTCACGTGGCTCTCGAGCCCGGTCCCTCCGCAGCACGTGCCGATGTTGCCGTTGCCGTACTCCTTGCGGGCTCCGGGCTGCACCGGGAACATGTACAGGTTCTCGGGGCCGGAGGTCGACTCCTGGTTGCGGCGACCACCCAGGATGTGGTTCAGCACGGTGCGCTCGAAGTAGTCCATGTACTTCGGGTTCTGCTCGTTGAAGAACAGGTAGCTCGCGACCTTGAGCATGTTGTACGCGGCGCACGACTCGGCGTTGCGCGGACCGATGTCGCCGGCGACGGTGTTCGCCGGTCCCCACAGCTCGCCTTCGCCCGTGCCGCCGTGCGCGTACGAGCGCCCGGGGACGACCATGTCGTAGAAGCCCTTCGAGGCGTCCAGGAAGTGGTCGTCGCCGGTCTGCGCGGCGAGCTTGATGTAGCCGGGGAACTGCGGGATGTGCTGGTTGGCGTGCTTGCCGTTGAGCGTGTCGGTGCCGGCGGCGCACGCGTCGACGAGCGTGTGCAGGGTGAACAGGTGCGCGGCATCCAGGAACTCGCTCTTCGCCGCGTCGTTCGAGCGCCAGTAGAGCTCGACCAGCACCTCGTTCATCCCGCCGTACTCACCGGCGATGTACGAGCCCCACATGCGCGCGAGCTGGGCCGGCGTGCACTTGGAGAGGCGGCTGTACACCCAGTGGCCGATGCCCTCGGCGAGCGCGAGCGCCTTCGTGCTGCCGGCCAGAGCGTGCGCGTCGAGCAGGCCCGCGAGGATCTTGTGCAGCGTGTAGTACGGGGCCCAGATCTCGCCGTAGGGCGCGAACTCCTCGAGCGCCGAGAACTGCCACTCGCCGTACGCCGAAAGGAACCCGGGGTGCGAGTATCGGGGGGCGCCCTGGTACTCCTGGGCCGCGAGTGCCGCACGGCACTCCTCGAGGCCGTCGACGATCGCGTTGACCTTGTTGAGCAGTGCGACCTCGCCCGTGGAGGCGTATGCCATCGAGATTCCGCTCAGGAAGTGGCCGCCGTAGTGGCCGCGCAGGCATCCGCCCGCACCCGCGGCGTTCTGGCCGCGCACGTATTCGCGCGGACCCCAGCGCTGGAGATCGGGGTTGGGCCCGAACTCCTCCCAGCCGCCGGGCGGCGTCGCACCGTTCGTCGGGAGTCCGGCGTTGCGGCGGAAGACCGCGAGCACCTTATCGACCGAGTAGGCGCGGTACAGCACGAGGTGCTGGTTGAGCGCACGGGTGAAGACGCTCTGCCCGAGCGTGACGGACGTGAGCGGGAACGGACGGACGCTCCACGACTGGGGGTACACGAGCGTCTGCGCCGCACGCACCATGCGCGTGGGATACGCCGCGCCCGCGGTGCGGAACGCCGCCCCGGGTGCGGGTGCCGCAGCCTGCGCGCCCCCTGCCTCGAGGAGGCTGGTCGCCGCGACGGCGCCGGCGATGGCGAGTCCGCCGCCGAGCACCCTGCGCCGAGTGAGCCCTGACGGGTTCTCTCCGATCATCACTGATCCTTTCGGTTCTTCTTCGGACCTTGAGGCGCACCCGAGCACGGAAGATCACGGCTGGCCCGCTTTGCACGTTAGCGATATCAGTGAGCGCTAACAAGCTTTTCGAAAGTTTTCGAGAGTGCGCTTGACCACGCTTCGGGAACTGGTCATACTGGGCATTCGCGCGTGGTGTTAGTGCTAACAGCGCACCGTCGATCAAAGGAGACCACGACGTGCTCGCGAACCTCAACGGCTGGCATCTGCTGATCGTGCTGGCGGTGATCCTGCTCCTGTTCGGAGCGGCCCGTCTCCCCGCCCTGGCCAAGAGTGTCGGGCAATCGGCGCGGATCCTGAAGGGCGAGATGCGCCAGGCCCCCAAGACCGCAGACGCTGGAGCGGACTCCCCCGCGACCGCCGTCCAGGCGCCGGCGGCAACCCCCGCGGACTCGCGCACGTCGAGTTGAGGCGTCCGCGGTGTTCTTCGGCCTCACCGTCGAAAAGCTTTTCCTGATCGGTGTCGTCGGGGCTCTCCTCGTCGGCCCCGAACGCCTGCCGGAACTGTCGCGCCGGCTCGCCCAGGGGGTGCAGGCGGCGAAGGCCGCACTGGCCCGCACGACCGCGCGCATGCGCGACGAGATGGGACCGGAGTTCGACGAGGTCGACTGGCAGAAGCTGGACCCCCGTCAGTACGACCCTCGCCGCATCGTGCGCGAGGCACTGCTCGAGCCGGTCTCGTCGTTCCAGCCGCTCCCGCCGCCGCTGCCCGCGGCCGAGGCGGAGACCGAGGACGCGGCCACCCTCTCCGATGCGGCGCTCTCTGAGCCCTCCCCCGCATCACAGGGCGCACCTCTCGCACCGTCAGCCGCCTGACCTTCGGCCGTCCGCCCCGGACATCGGCCGTGAGACGACAGTGCGCGGACGAGACCTGGGGGTTCACCCGGGGTCTCGTCCGCGCACTGTCGTCTCACCCGCGGTGGCGGGCCGCCCGCCGAGCGCTGCACCGGCCGTGGCGGCAGCATCCACTCTGCCGACTCCGCCGGCCCGCCCCGCCCGCCGGTGCGGACCGCTCCGGTCGGGCGACGCAGGGAATCGCACCGGCGACCCGTCCGGGGCCCACACGGGCCTCTGCCGGGCGACACGTGGTCGGCCCGTCCCTCGCCGCGATCCCCCGTCAGGTCGCGCGACGCGCGGGATGACAGCCGCGATCCCGCATGTCATGGCGCACCTGAAACACCCCCGCCCGGCCCCCCCCGGGGGCCCGCCGGCGGGGGGGGGGGGGGGGGGGGGGGGGGGGGGGGGGGGGGGCGCGCCCCCCCCCCCCACCAGGGGGCCGCGCAAGAGGCCTCGGCCCCCCGCGAGCGGGGCGAACAGGACGTAGACGCCGATCAGGACCGGCCGGGGCCGGATGCCGGCGAGGCGGCTCGCCTTCGGGTTGATGCCGATGGACTCGATCATGAGGCCC
>NZ_JBKFBD010000016.1:0-113972 GCF_053345975.1 Microbacterium sp. C23T
CTCCCGCCGCGAAGGCTGCTCCGGCGGAGGCTGCACCCGCGGCTCCCGCCGCGAAAGCGCCCGCGGCACCGGCTCCCGCCGCGCCGGCCGCCAAGGCTGCTCCCGCTGCCAAGGCGCCTGAGGCCCCGGCCGCGCCCGGTGCGCCCAAGCCCGGCCCCGCCGCCGCGACCCCGCAGCCGCCGCGTCCGGGTGGCACCCCGCGCCCCGGCAACAACCCCTTCGCGTCCTCGCAGGGCATGGGCCAGCGTCCCGCCGGCCCGCGTCCGGGCAACAACCCCTTCGCGTCGGCGCAGGGTATGGGCCAGCGCCCGAGCCCCGGCAACATCCCGCGTCCCCAGGCTCCGCGCCCGGGTGCCCCCCGCCCCGGCGCTCCGCGTCCGGGTGGTGCGGGTCGCCCCGGTGGCGGCGGTCGTCCCGGCGCTCCGTTCCAGCAGCGTCCCGGCGGTCCCGGTCGTCCCGGCGGTGCCGGCGGCGGCTTCCAGCGTCCCGGCGGCGCGCCCGGTGCGGGCGCACCCGGCGGCTTCGCCGGTCGTCCCGGCGGTGGCGGCGGTCGTGGCCGTGGTCCCGGCGGTGGTACCGCAGGTGCCTTCGGCAAGGGCGGCGGCAAGTCGAAGCAGCGCAAGTCGCGTCGGGCGAAGCGCCAAGAGTTCGAGATGCGGTCGGCGCCGATCGTCGGCGGCGTCAACGTCTCGAAGGGCAACGGCGAGATCATCCGCCTGCGCCGCGGCGCATCGATCGCCGACTTCGCCGACAAGCTCGAGGCCCTGCGCGGCTACACCGTGCAGCCCGGCACGCTCGTGACGATCCTCTTCAACCTCGGCGAGATGGCCACGGCCACCGAGTCGCTGGACGAGGCGACGTTCGAGGTGCTCGGCGCCGAGCTCGGCTACAAGATCCAGATGGTCTCGCCCGAGGACGAGGACAAGGAGCTCCTCGAGGGCTTCGGTCTCGACCTCGAGGCCGAGCTGGAGGCGGAGAACGAGGAAGACCTCGAGATCCGGCCTCCGGTCGTGACCGTCATGGGTCACGTCGACCACGGTAAGACGCGACTGCTCGACGCCATCCGCCAGACCAACGTGGTCGCGGGCGAGGCCGGCGGCATCACGCAGCACATCGGTGCGTACCAGGTCTGGACCGAGCACGAGGGCATCGAGCGCGCGATCACCTTCATCGACACCCCGGGTCACGAGGCGTTCACCGCCATGCGTGCCCGTGGTGCGCAGGTGACCGACCTCGCGATCCTCGTGGTCGCGGCCGACGACGGCATCATGCCGCAGACGGTCGAGGCTCTGAACCACGCGCAGGCGGCGAACGTCCCGATCGTGGTCGCGGTGAACAAGGTCGACAAGCCCGACGCCAACCCGGCCAAGGTGCGTCAGCAGCTCACCGAGTACGGCCTGGTCGCAGAGGAGTACGGCGGCGACGTCATGTTCGTGGATGTGTCGGCTCGTCAGGGCACGGGCATCCAGGAGCTCCTCGACGCGGTGCTGCTCACGGCTGACGCGGGCCTGGACCTCACGGCCAACCCGAACAAGGACGCGCGCGGTGTCGCCATCGAGGCGAAGCTCGACAAGGGTCGCGGCTCGGTCGCCACCGTGCTGATCCAGTCCGGAACGCTCCGCGTCGGCGACGCGATCGTCGCGGGCACGGCTTACGGCCGCGTCCGTGCCATGGCGGACGAGAACGGCGACCCGGTCCTCGAGGCCTACCCGTCGCGTCCGGTGCAGGTGCAGGGTCTGAACTCGGTGCCGCGAGCCGGCGACACGTTCATCGTGACCGAGGAGGACCGCACGGCCCGCCAGATCGCCGAGAAGCGTGAAGCGGCCGAGCGCAACGCCCAGCTGGCCAAGGCCCGCAAGCGCATCTCGCTCGAGGACTTCACCCGCGCTCTCGAAGAGGGCAAGGTCGAGTCGCTCAACCTCATCATCAAGGGTGACGTGTCGGGTGCCGTCGAGGCGCTCGAGGAGTCGCTGCTCAAGATCGAGGTCGACGACTCCGTCCAGCTGCGGATCATCCACCGCGGTGTCGGTGCGATCACCGAGTCCGACATCAACCTCGCGACGATCGACAACGCGATCGTCATCGGCTTCAACGTCCGTCCCGACACGAAGGCGCGCGAGCGCGCCGCCCGTGAGGGTGTGGATGTCCGGTTCTACTCGGTCATCTACAACGCGATCGACGACGTCGAGCAGTCGCTCAAGGGCCTGCTCAAGCCGGAGTACGAAGAGGTCCAGTCGGGTGTCGCCGAGATCCGCGAGGTGTTCCGCTCCTCGAAGTTCGGCAACATCGCGGGTGTCATCGTCCGCTCGGGCACGATCACGCGCAACGCCAAGGCGCGCGTCATCCGCGACGGCGTGGTCCTCGCCGATGGCCTGGCCATCGAGTCGCTGCGTCGCTTCAAGGACGACGTCACCGAGGTCCGCACGGACTTCGAGTGCGGTATCGGCCTCGGCAAGTACAACGACATCCAGGTGGGCGACGAGATCGAGACCACCGAGATGGTCGAGAAGCCCCGCGCGTAAGTCGCGCAACGTGAGGGGCGTCCTGATCCGTCAGGGCGTCCCTCACGCTTCGAAAGGAGCATCATCATGTCTTCGGAACGTCAGGCCCGTCTGGGCGACCGCATCCGCGTGATCCTGGCCGAGAGGCTCGAGAAGGGTCTGCGCGACCCGCGCCTGGGCTTCGTCACCATCACCGACGTCCGCGTCACGGGTGACCTGCAGCACGCGTCGGTGTTCTACACCGTGCTCGGCTCCGCCGAGGAGCGTGAGGATTCCGCCAAGGCCCTCAAGGCGGCGACCGGGATGCTGCGCTCCGAGGTGGGCAAGCACCTCAATGTGCGCCTCACCCCGTCGCTCGAGTTCATCCCCGACGCGATCCCCGAGAACGCCGGCCACATCGCCGACCTCCTCCGTGAGGCGCAGGAGCGGGATGCCGCGGTCGCGGGTCTCGCCGCCTCCGCCACGTACGCCGGCGACGCCGACCCGTACCTCAAGCCGCGCGAACTCGACGACGACGAGTAAGCGCACCACAGCGCACGCAGAACGCCGCGACCGGCTTCCTCGGTCGCGGCGTTCCGCGTACCGGGGCAGATGCGGTCAGAGGGGGAGGCGCAGCATCCCGTCGGATGCCTCGGCGAGCCCGTCCCCGATGAGCGAGTCGATGGCGCGGTCGCGCTGCAGCGCGTCAGGCCAGTCCGGCACGACGTCGGCGAGCGGCACCGCGTGGGTCGCAGCATCCCTCAGCGTCTTCAGTACCGCGCCGCGCGCCTGCCGGTCGCTGCCCTCGTACCGCGCCTGCTTGCGTCGCTCGTCGCCCGTGTCGGGCCGGCCGGCGGCGAGCCAGGCGCAGCGGTCGCTGAGGGGACACGCCTCGCAGCGCGGGACGCGCGCGGTGCAGACGGTCGCGCCGAGCTCCATCGCCGCCGCGTTCACGACGGCGGCCGTGGTGCGGTCCGGAGGCAGGATCGCCTCCATCGCCGCGAGGTCGCGGCGCGACGGCGGCCCGGGCTGCGACCTGCCGTCGATGGCGCGCGCGAGCACCCTTCGCGTGTTCGTGTCCACGACGGGATGCCGGTCGCCGTACGCGAAGACCGCCACGGCCCGAGCGGTGTAGTCGCCGATGCCGGTCAGCGCGAGCAGCGCGTCCACGTCGCGCGGGACGACGCCGTCGTGCCGGTCGCGGATCTCGACCGCCGCCCGGTGCAGCCACAGCGCCCGCCGCGGGTACCCCAAGTTCGCCCACTGTCGCACCGCGTCTGCGGGGGCGGCCGCCGCGAGGTCGTTCGGCGTCGGCCATCGCGTGAGCCACGCCTCGAGATGCGGGATGACGCGGTTCACGGGTGTCTGCTGCAGCATGAACTCGCTCACCAGCACGCCCCACGCCCCGAATCCGGGCCGCCGCCACGGCAGGTCGCGCGCGTTCTGGCGGTACCACTCGACCAGGGGAGCAGCGAGGTCGGGCATGCCTTCCAGCGTAGGCGTCGCTCACCTCTGAGCGGTTCTGCATCACGACATCGTCACGATGCCGCCGCCGACTGTGCACGACCCTCCAATGGCTCCGTACTGTGCTCATGAGACCTATCGGGAGAGTTCATGCGCCTTACGGCATCCGCCACCCTCCTTGTCGTGGCGGCCGTCGTGCTGGCCGGCTGCTCGAGCCCGGCTGCGCCAGGGGCGTCGACGCCTTCGAAGAGCCCCGACGCATCTGCCACGACGGCCGCAGCGGAACCGAGCGCGACCGCCGGCGCGACACCCACCATCGATTCCGAGGACCCCTCGACCTGGCTGATCACCGACTCGGGCATCGGCCCGATCGAGCTGGGGATGCCGTTCTCCGGCGCGCTCGAGCTGATGCCGCCCGGCACGACGAATGACCCCGAGCGGTGCGCGTGGCTGGCGTGGTGGACGTCGCAGGACCAGGACTACAACGTGTACACCGCCGGATCCTCAGACGCGGCGGACGCCGGTCCCGTCGGCTTGATCGCGACGGAGGGATGGGCCGGCGCCGCGGCGGCGCCCGGCCCTCGTACGGCGGACGGAGTAGGGGTGGGCTCGACAGTGGACGAAGTGCGTACCGCCTACCCCGACGCGGTCGAGACCCCGGACTCGATCGACTCGTCGATTGTGCACTTGCGGGCCGGAAGGATCTTCTTCACCTATCGGGAAGATCCGGTGATCGCCGCTGTCACCGTGACGGCCATGGATGTGCCCCCGTACGAGCTCTGCGGCTGACCCCCGGGTCGGGGCCGCCACGCCGTCGGCCGTAGGCTGGACGCATGCGCCTGCCCGTCACTCCGACAACGACGCTGTGGCGCGAGCTGCGCGACCGTGTGCGCCGGCGGTACCCCGCCGGCCGCGTGATCGTGGCGATCGACGGGCTCGACGGTGCGGGCAAGACGGTGTTCGCCGACGGTCTCGCCGAGGTGTTCGCCGAGACCGGCGACGCCGTGTTCCGCGCGGGGATCGACGGCTTCCACCGCCCCCGCGCCGAGCGGTACCTGCGCGGGCGGCGCAGTCCGGAGGGCTTCTACCGGGACTCGTACGACTACGCCACGTTCCGCCGCGTGCTCATCGACCCGTTCCGCGACGGCGCGCAGACCGCCGGCACGACCGGTTTCCAGCTCACCGCGTTCGACGTCGCGCGCGACGCTCCTGTCGAGTCGCAATGGGTCACCGCCCCGCTCGACGCGGTGCTCGTCGTCGACGGCATCTTCCTCAACCGTCCCGAACTCCAGGACCTGTGGGATTGGTCGCTGTGGCTCGATGTCCCCGTCGATGTCGCCTACGCCCGGATGGCGCTGCGTGACGACTCCGATCCCGACCCCGACGCCCCCTCGAACGCGCGCTATCGACAGGGACAGGAGATCTACCTGAACGAGGCACACCCGCGGGACGCCGCATCCGTCATCGTCGACAACGCCGACCTCGCACACCCCCGGATCGTCGGGCGCAGCTGATGGCGGCACCCGGAATCCTGCTGGTCGACAAGCCCGGCGGCATCACCTCGCACGACGTCGTCGCTCGCGCGCGACGCGCACTCGGCACGCGCAAGGTCGGCCATGCCGGCACGCTCGACCCGATGGCGACGGGCCTGCTCGTCCTCGGGGTCGAGGGCGCGACGAGGCTGCTGACCTTCGTGGTCGGGCTCGACAAGACGTACGAAGCGACCATCCGGCTCGGTGTCGCGACCGACACCGACGACGCCGAAGGCCAGACGGTGTCGACGACGGATGCCTCGTCCCTCGACTCCGCCGAGATCGCCGCCGGCATCGCCGCACTGACCGGGCGCATCTCGCAGGTGCCCAGCACCTACTCGGCCATCAAGGTCGACGGGCGCCGCGCCTACGACCTCGCCCGCGCGGGGGAGGAGGTGCAGCTCAAGGCCCGCGAGGTGACGGTGTCGCGCTTCGACGTCCTCGCCGAGCGGCGGTCCGGCGACACCGTCGACCTCGACGTGGTCGTCGACTGCTCGAGCGGCACCTACATCCGCTCGCTCGCGCGCGACCTCGGCGCCGCACTCGGCGTCGGCGGGCACCTCACTGCGCTGCGGCGCACGCGGATCGGCCCGTTCGAGGTCGCGGCGGGCGCCCCCCTCGGCGCGCCCCCCCGCGCGCCCGCGGGGGCGCAGGGGGCGCGCCCGGTGGGGGGGCGCGCCGCCCCCCGCCGTCGACGCGCTCGCCGACGCGCCCCTGCTCGGCCCCGCGGCCGCGGCGACCGCCGTTCTCGGCAGGTTCGACGTCACCGCGGATGAGGCGCGCGACCTCCGCCACGGCAAGCGACTGCTGGGCGCCGCAGAGCGCCTGCCCGCCGATCCGACCGCCGCGATCGATCCGGACGGCGTGCTCGTCGGCATCGTCGAGCGCCGCGGCGCCGACGTGAAGAGTGCGATGAACATGCCCGAGGAGGCCGCCCGATGATCCTGTGGTTCACGATCGCGCAGGTCGCCGTCGCCGTCGCGGCCGGGCTGTTCTGCGTGATCGCCGGCCTCGCGGGTCGTCGCCCGAGCGACTGGACGGTCGGCTCGCTGGCGCTCGTCGAACTGCTGCTTCTGGTGCAGGTCGTGATCGCGATCGTCGCGCCGCTCACGGGCAATCCGCCGTCGGGGAGCCTGCTCGAGTTCTGGGTCTACCTCGTGTCGGCGGTGCTGCTGCCGTTCGCCGCGGTCGCGTGGGCGCTCCTCGAGCGCAGCCGCTGGAGCACGGTGATCATGGGCATCGCGGCCTTGTCCATCGCGGTCATGGTGTGGCGCATGTACGTCATCTGGACCGTCCAGGTGGCCTGAGAAGCCGCGACCTCGGCGACAAGAACTAAACTCGTCTGGTTATGTCGACCACTCCCGCTCGCCCCCGCATGACCGGCATCGGCCGCGTGCTCGTGATCGTCTACGCGATCATGGCCCTCGGCGCCACCGGTCGGTCCTTCGTGCAGATCGTCGAGCGTTTCGACGAGGCATCGGTCGCCTACACGCTGTCGGCGCTCTCCGCGGTCGTCTACATCGTCGCGACGCTCGCGCTGATCTTCGCCGGCCGCCGCGGCTGGTACGTCGTGGCGTGGGTGGCGATCGTGTTCGAGCTCGTCGGAGTGCTGGTCATCGGAACGCTGAGCCTCGTCATGCCGGAGCTCTTCGCCCACCCGACGGTGTGGTCGTGGTTCGGCATGGGCTACCTGTTCGTCCCGCTCGTGCTGCCGTTCCTCGGCATCTGGTGGCTCGCGACGCACCACCCCGCGGCCGCGGCGCAGACCCCCGCACCCGCGGCGGTCGCATCGTGATCGTCTTCCGCGATCCGAGCGAGGTGCCCGCGGGCTTCGGCCCCTCCGTCGTCGCGATCGGCAAGTTCGACGGCGTGCACTCGGGGCATCGCGCGGTCATCGACCGGGCGCGGGTGGATGCTGCGGCCTCCGGTGCGCGCGTCGTCGCAGTGACGTTCGACCGCAACCCGCTGGCGCTCTTGCGCCCCGAGATCTGCCCCGACAGCCTGGTGGGTGTGGAGCAGAAGCTCCGTCTGCTGGCAGACGCGGGCGTCGACGCGACGCTCATGCTCACCTTCGATCGGGCACTCGCCGACCTCGGCGCGCGGGAGTTCGTCGAGCACGTGCTCGTCGGCGCGCTCGGCGTGCGGATCGTGATGGTCGGCGCGGACTTCCGATTCGGCCGCGGCGGCGCCGGAAACCCCGAGCTGCTGCGCGAACTCGGCCCTGAGTTCGGCTTCGAGGTGGACGTCGTCGACGACGTGCGCGCCATCGACGCCGGCCGCCGCGTCTCGTCGACATGGGTGCGGGAGCTGCTCGACGCCGGCGACGTCGGCGGCGCGACGCGTCTGCTCGGCCGCCCTCACTCCGTGCGCGGCGAAGTCGTCCACGGACTCAAACGCGGACGCGAGCTGGGCTTCCCGACCGCGAACCTCCCGGCCGACCTGGAGGGCTTCGTGCCCGCCGAGGGCGTCTACGCCGGATGGCTGGTGGACGAGGGGATGCCTCGGGACGGAGCATCCGAACCGCGCAGCAGCGTGCGGTACCCGGCGGCGATCAGCATCGGAACGAACCCCACCTTCGACGACGTGACGGTCCGCCAGGTCGAGGCGTACGTGCTCGACGAGACCGACCTCGACCTCTACGGACACGTCGTCGAGATCGAGTTCGTGTCGCGGATCCGCGGTATGGTCGCGTTCGAGGGGATCGAGCCGCTCATCGCGCAGATGAGCGACGACATCGTGCGCGTGCGGCGCCAACTGACCTGACGCACCGGGCCGCGGCATCCGTCCGTTCGTCGGCACCATCCTCGACCCGTAGACCCGCGCACCCGCTCGCCCCTACGATCGAGGCGTGCACGCGCTGGACCTGCTGGCGGCCGCCGATGCCGCCGATTCCGTCAACCTGTGGGGTGCGCTGGGGTGCGCGGTCGCGTACTCCGCCTCGCTGCTGGCGACCCTCGACGCGTTCGCGGATCTCATCCTCGCGCGCGGCGACTCGCCGGCAGGGCGGCTGACACCGGGCATCGGCATGAAGTTCGCGTCGAAGCTCATCGCGGCCGCGATCGCGGTCGTGTCGGCGGCCATCGTGCTGGCGCTCGATGACAACTGGTTCGCGTTCACGACGCTGTCGATCGCGTTCATCTTGGTCGTGGGCATCGGCGTCTTCGTGCTGCTGCGGCACGCGAAGGTCACAGCATCGCCGCCGGCGGCGACGGGCGGTGGAGGCATCCGTCCCGCCTCCTGATCCTGAAGCCGATGCTCATGTGAGCAAAGTCTGTTCAGATGTTGGCGCCCGCCCATGGTCTGTGTCAGCCTGGAGGAGACGACGGAAGGAGGATCGTGGACGCCGTCGACGAACTTCTCTCGATCCGCGCCGCCGAGCTCTACTACGAGGAGAACCTCACGCAGGAGGAGATCGGCCGCAATCTCCAGATCACGCGCTGGAAGGTCGGACGCCTGCTCACGCAGGCGAAGGAAGAGGGTTTCGTCCGCATCGAGATCCTCCACTCCCGCGCGCGCCGTCCACAGCTGGAGCGACGCCTGCGCGACGAGCGCGGCCTGGCCGACGCCGTCGTGGTCTCGCGTGCGGGCGTCCGCAGCGAGGATGAGCTCCAGCAGCGTGTCGCGCAGGCGGCCGCCGACCACCTCGCAGGTCTCCGCCCGAGCCCGCGCGTGCTCGGTGTCAGCTGGGGGCGCACCCTCTCCGACATCGCACACCACCTGCGCGACGGCTGGTCGCAGGCCACCGACGTCGTGCAGATCAACGGCGGCGTCAGCATGAGTCAGCGTCCCGGCACCGCGGCGGCCACCGCGGTCAGCATCGCTCAGAAGGGCGGGGGCACGGCAGCGCTGCTGCCGAGTCCTGCGATCCTCGAGCAGCGCGCGACGAAGGAGGCCATCGAGGCCGACCGCGTCGTCGCCAGAGTGCTCGACGCCGCGCGCTCGGCGAACGCGTACCTGTTCAGCGCGGGCCCCGCCGACCACAGCTCCGTCCACGTCGACTCCGGCTACCTCACGACGGCCGACATCGATCGACTCGTCGCCGCGGGCGCCGTCGGCGACGTCGTCGGGCGGTACATCGACGCCGACGGACGCATCGTCGACGCCGATCTCGATGCTCGCACGGTCGGCCTCTCGCTCGATGATCTGCGGCGTGCCGACATCGCGATCGCCGCGATCGCCGGAACGCCCAAACGCGCGATCGCGGCCGCCGTCGTCGCCTCGCGCCTGTGCACCGTGCTCGTCACCGACGAATCGACCGCGCAGCACCTGCTCGGCGGGTGACACGCGGCGTCAGCATCCGATTTCTCGAACCCCAACGAAAGCCAGGTCAGGACATGTCAGGCACCTCCATCATGACGCTGCCCGAGCGGGCCGTCGAGCTGCTCGGCGGGCAGCCCGACGACACGACACTGCGCCGCTACCTCCACGGGCTCCCCGGGGTCGACGCGGTCGGCCTCGAGCAGCGCGCCGCCGCGCTCGGCACCCGCTCCATCAAGACCACGTCGAAGGCGTGGGCGCTCGACAAGATCATCGAGCTCATCGACCTCACCACCCTCGAAGGCGCCGACACCCCGGGCAAGGTGCGCTCGCTCGTCGCGAAGGCGCTCAACCCCGACGCCTCCGACCCGACGACCCCGCGCGTGGCCGCCGTCTGCGTCTACGGCGACATGGTGCCGTACGCCGTCGAGGCGCTCGGCGCGGCGCACGGCGACCCCGATGACGGGGGAGTGAGCGTCGCCGCCGTCGCCACCGCCTTCCCGAGCGGCCGCGCGTCGCTCGACATCAAGCTCGCCGACACCGCCGAGGCGGTCGCCCACGGCGCGGACGAGATCGACATGGTCATCGACCGTGGGGCTTTCCTCGCCGGGCGCTACGGGCTCGTCTTCGACCAGATCGCCCGAGTGAAGCAGGCCTGCCGTCGCGAGGACGGCTCGTACGCGTCGCTGAAGGTCATCCTCGAGACCGGCGAGCTCAACACGTACGACAACATCAAGCGCGCGTCGTGGCTCGCGATCCTCGCGGGCGGCGACTTCATCAAGACCTCGACCGGCAAGGTGCAGCCGGCGGCGACGTTGCCGGTCACGCTCCTCATGCTCGAGGTCGTGCGCGACTGGCACCGTGCGACCGGCGAGAAGGTCGGCGTGAAGCCGGCCGGCGGCATCCGCACGTCGAAGGACGCCATCAAGTACCTCGTGACCGTCGCCGAGACCGTGGGCGAGGAGTGGCTGCAGCCGCACCTGTTCCGCTACGGCGCATCCAGCCTCCTCAACGACGTGCTCCTGCAGCGTCAGAAGCTGAAGACCGGCCACTACTCCGGCGCCGACTACGTGACCATCGACTGAGCTTCGACGAGCACAGCTACCGAAGGACTGACATGAGTTTCCTCGAATACGCACCCGCCCCCGAATCCCGCGCCATCCTCAACCTGCGCGACGAGTACGGGCTGTTCATCGACGGCGAGTTCCGCCCCGGATCGGGCGAGTCGTTCGCCACGATCTCACCGGCCGACGAGAAGCACATCGCGGCCATCGCCTCGGCGAGCGAGGCGGATGTCGACGCCGCCGTCGCCGCCGCGCGCCGCGCCTACGACAAGACGTGGTCGAAGATGAGCGGCCGCGACCGCGGGAAGTATCTCTTCCGCATCGCGCGTCTCGTCCAGGAGCGTGCCCGCGAGCTCGCCGTGGCGGAGAGCCTCGACAACGGCAAGCCCATCAAGGAGAGCCGCGACGTCGACGTTCCGCTGGTCGCCGCATGGTTCTTCTACTACGCCGGCTGGGCCGACAAGCTCGATTACGCCGGCCTCGGCGCCGACCCGCGCTCGCTGGGCGTCGCGGGCCAGGTGATCCCGTGGAACTTCCCGCTGCTCATGCTCGCGTGGAAGATCGCCCCGGCGCTCGCGGCGGGCAACACCGTCGTGCTGAAGCCGGCCGAGACCACGCCGCTGTCTGCGCTCATCTTCGCCGAGATCCTGCAGCAGGCCGATCTGCCCCCGGGCGTCGTCAACATCGTGACCGGCGCCGGTGCGACCGGCGCGGCCCTCGTGCGGCATCCCGATGTGAACAAGGTCGCCTTCACGGGCTCCACCGCCGTCGGGCGCGAGATCGCGAAGGCCGTCGCGGGCACCGACAAGAAGCTCACGCTCGAGCTCGGCGGCAAGGCCGCGAACATCGTGTTCGAGGACGCCCCCATCGATCAGGCGATCGAGGGCATCGTCAACGGCATCTTCTTCAACCAGGGGCACGTCTGCTGCGCCGGCAGCCGCCTGCTCGTGCAGGAGTCGATCCACGACGAGGTCGTCGACCGGCTGAAGGACCGCCTGTCCACGCTGCGCCTCGGCGACCCGCTCGACAAGAACACCGACATCGGAGCCATCAACTCGCGCGAGCAGCTCGACCGCATCAAGGAGCTGAGCAAGGTCGGCGAGGAAGAAGGCGCCGAGCGCTGGAGCGCGCCGTGCGTCATCCCCGACAACGGCTTCTGGTTCGCGCCGACGATCTTCACGAACGTGCAGGCGTCGCACCGCATCGCGCGCGACGAGATCTTCGGCCCGGTGCTCTCCGTGCTGACGTTCCGCACGCCCGCCGAGGCGATCGAGAAGGCCAACAACACGCCCTACGGACTGTCGGCCGGCATCTGGACCGACAAGGGCTCGCGCATCCTGGCCGTCGCCGACCGCCTGCGCGCGGGCGTGGTGTGGGCGAACACGTTCAACCGGTTCGACCCGTCGTCGCCGTTCGGCGGCTACAAGGAGTCCGGCTACGGCCGCGAGGGCGGCCGCCACGGACTCGCCGCTTACCTCAAGGGCGCGCCCGCCGTCGGAACCGGCGCCGCCCGCGTCGAAGCCGGCCGTTCGAAGAAGGAGGTCTCGGCATGAGCAAGCGACTGACCGTTCCCAAGACGTACAAGCTCTACATCGGCGGCGCCTTCCCGCGCAGCGAGTCGGGTCGCACCTACGAGGTGGCGACGCCGAAGGGCGACTTCCTCGCGAACGCCGCGCTCGCCTCTCGCAAGGACGCCCGCGATGCCGTCGTGTCAGCCCGCGGCGCCGTCAAGGGCTGGTCGGGTGCCACCGCGTACAACCGCGGTCAGGTGCTCTACCGCGTCGCCGAGATCCTCGAGGGCCGCCGCGCCCAGTTCGTCGACGAGATCGTGCAGCAGACCGGGGTCTCGGCCGCGGTCGCCGGCGCCGAGGTCGACGAGTCGATCGACCGCTGGGTCTGGTACGCCGGCTGGTGCGACAAGTTCGGCCAGGTCGCCGGCAACGGCAACCCCGTCGCCGGTCCGTACTTCAACATCTCGGTGCCCGAGCCGACCGGGGTCGTGGGCGTCATCGCCCCGCAGGACACCGCGCTCGTCGGCCTGGTGTCGGCCATCGCGCCGGCGCTCGTCACCGGTAACTCGGTCGTCGTCGTCGCGTCGCAGCGGTACCCCCTCTCGGCAATCTCGCTCGCCGAGGTGCTCGCGACCAGCGACGTGCCCGGCGGAGTCGTCAACGTGCTCACCGGGTCGCCGGCCGAGATCGCCCCGTGGCTCGCGTCGCACCCCGACGTGCACGCGCTCGACCTCGTCGGCGCCGGCGAGCTCGACTGGATCGACCTCCAGATCGCCGCGGCCGAGACGCTGACGCGCGTGCTCCCTCCCGAGAACGGAACGGATGCTGCGGCCCCGAGCCTCGCTCGCATCAGCGCGTTCACCGAGACCAAGACCGTCTGGCACCCGAAGAGCCTGGTGTAGCCGCGCGGGACGACCGACCCCGGAGCGGAACGGATGCCTCAGGACGAGGCATCCGTTCCGCTCCGTTCGTCGACCGCACCCCCACAGACGAGACCGCACGACAGCACCGAGGCTTGCCGTGCCCAGGTGCTGTCGTGCGTTCTCGCAGACGGTTGCGCGTGGGCTACGCGAACATCTGGCGCAGCGCGGCGAGGTCTCCGGCGCCCGGGAAGTGCTATCGCGAGGTCTCGTGGCGAGAGAAGGTCCCGTCACGTCAGATCGAGGCCGCCCCACTGGCCGGGCTCGCGGAGTTCGCCGTAGTGCACGTCGACGTCGTCCGCGGACACCGAGGCGACGCACGCCAGAAGTGACAGGGTCGGGTAGCCGAGCGGGCGGTTGTCGCGGATGATCGCACCGTCGTCCGTGGGCGCGAGCTCGGCCGAGCGCTCGAGGACTTCGACCCACGGCATCCACCATCGTCCGTCCACGGCAGGCTCCGTCGACTGGAACTCGCCCAGCCACCGGGCGATCCGGGGTGTGCCGCTGTCGTCGACGTCGTCGTGCGCGATCATGTGCGTGCCGGGTTCCAGCTCCGTCGTGCGGAGCGCGACGCCGTCCCACGTGAGCACGCGCGCGTGCGCGCCGTCGACCTCGACGAGATTGAAGCCGTGCGTCGCGGGCTCGCCGGCGGGGGAGCGGCCCGCGACCGCGTCGAGCACGATGCCGCCGCGCGACACGAGCTCGGATTCGGGGCGCGTCGACTCGTCGGCGCGGTTGAGGAGCACCGCGAGGCGGCCGGCCGCCGGATCGGCCGCGAGCCAGGCGCCGCCCGCGCGTACATCGCGCACGCCGACGACGCCGTCGTGCGCCTCGGGCCACCAGCGGCCGAGCGGGTTCCACGGCCGTTCGGGATCCTCGTCGCGGATCGCGAGCACGCGCGTGGGCTCTTCCGGCGACTCGGGGACGCGGATCACGACGGTGCACATTGCGGCGCTCCTCGGGTGGGTCGTACGGCGGGTGGGCCGGTGTTCGGGCAGTCGTGCCAAGATCGGAGGGTGTTCGTCGTGGTCGGGGTCACCGGTGGCATCGCCGCCTACAAGACGGTTCAGCTCGTGCGCCTGCTCGTCAAGGACGGGCACGAGGTCCACGTCGTCCCCACGGAGGACGCGCTGCGCTTCGTGGGGATGCCGACCTGGGAGGCGATCAGCCGTCACCCCGTGACGACCTCCGTCCACGACGACGTCGCACGGGTTCGTCACGTCGCGCTCGGTCAGGCGGCCGACCTCGTGATCGTGGCGCCCGCGACGGCGAACACCTTGGCGAAGATGACCGCGGGGCTCGCGGACGACCTCCTCGGAACGACCCTACTCGCCACCACGGCACCGGTCGTCGTGGCGCCCGCGATGCACACCGAGATGTGGCGACACGCCTCGACGGTCCACAACATGGCGGTGCTGCGCGAGCGCGGCGTCATCGTGGTCGGACCGGCGGACGGTGAGCTCACCGGCGGCGACAGCGGACCGGGACGGATGTCGGAGCCCGAGGTCATCGTCGAAGCCGCGCTCGCCGCGGCCGAAGGCGGCGCCGGTGACCTGCGCGGACTGCGCGTCGTCGTGAGCGCCGGCGGCACCCGCGAGCCGATCGATCCCGTCCGCTACATCGGCAACCGCTCCAGCGGTCGGCAGGGCGTCGCCGTCGCACTCTCCGCCGCGGAGCGCGGAGCCGACGTCGTGCTCGTCGCCGCCCACGTGGACGACGGCGTGCTGGCCGCGGCATCCGCTCGTCCTGGTCTGCGGGTCGTGCGCGCGGGCACCGCGGCGGAGCTCGGCGAGGTCGTCGCGGCGGAGGCGGGAGCGGCCGATGTCATCGTGATGGCGGCCGCGGTCGCCGACTACCGCGTGGCCGAGGTCTCGCCGCTCAAGCGCTCCAAGGAGTCGGCTCCGGTCGGCGGCATCACGCTCGACCTGATCGAGAACGACGACATCCTCGCGGGACTCGTCCGGAGCCGGCACGAGGGGCAGACGATCGTCGGATTCGCGGCCGAGACGCCAGGCGACGGTGAGACCCTCCTCGACCGAGGGCGCCGCAAGGCAGCGCGCAAGGCGGCCGATCTGCTCGCGGTGAACGAGGTGGGCTGGTCGAAGGGATTCGAGGCCGCCGACAACGCCGTCACGATCATCGGCGCCGACGGCGAGGTCATCGGTGCCCGGCGAGGGAGCAAGGAAGACGTCGCCGAAGCCCTCTGGGACGCGGTCCGCATGGTGCGCGAAAGCCAAGCCAAAACAAAGTAACGAATAAGTAACGGCGCATGTAGAGTGGTCCGCACCACGTCGACGACGACGTGGGTACGACCCCCGGAGGACATGCCCGATGCCCTACTCCGCGGCATCCGATCGCGCCCGCGACCGGATCCACGCCCTGTCCGTCATGTGCGTCCTCGCGATCGCGAGCCTGGTGATCGCCTTCCTCGGCGCCACCCCTGCGCGCGTGAGTTCTCGAGAGCTGATGGGGGACGAGCGGACGCCGGGAGAAGCCGCGTTCATCGCCAGCCATCGCGGCGGAGCGGCGACCGCGCCCGAGAACACGCTGCCCGCCATCACGGCCGCGCTCGCGGCCGGGTTCGACTACGTCGAAGTCGACGTCGCGCTCACCGCAGACCGGCAACCCGTGCTCATGCACGACAAGACGGTCGATCGCACCACCGACGGTCACGGGCGGCTCGCCTCCCTCAGCCTGGCCGAGGTGAAGGCCCTCGACGCCGGCGCCTGGTTCGCCCGCGGCTTCGCCGGCACTCCGGTCCCCACCTTCGTGGAGTTCCTCGACGCGCTCGTCGCCGCCGACGGGCGCGCGATCGTGGAGCTGAAGGGCGAATGGGATGCCGCGGCCGTCGATGCGGCGGTCGCCGAGGTCGCCGCGCGCGGCCTCGAGCGCCGCATCGTCTTCGCGAGCTTCGATGCGCGGACGCTCGCGCTCGCCGCGGCCGGATCGGACGTGCTGTCGCGGCTGCTCATCCTGAAGCAGCTCCCGTCGGACGTCGTGAGCGCGGTCGCCGAGGCCGGAGCGCGCGGTGTCGTCGTGAACCGCAAGGCGGTGCTCGCGCGGCCGGGCATCGTCGATGAGCTGCACGCCGCAGGTGCGCGCGTGGTCGTCTACACGCTCAACGACGACTCCCAGTGGGACGAGGTCACGGCGCTCGGCGTCGACGGCATCGTCACCGACGACCCGCACACGCTGTCGGAGTGGCAGAGCGCCTACGCCGGCCCGTGACGCCTGTGCTCGTGCGCGCGGCGTGGCCCCCGGCATCCGTCCGCCCGTCTCGTTAGGGTCGAAGGCGCGTCGCCCTTCCGTCTTCCGCGGCGCGCGAGAGGTGGCGTGGGAATGGTCGTGCAGAGCCGGTTGACGCGGATCGTGATCGGGTGCGTCGCGCTCACGGCCCTGGCGGCTGTCGTCACCGGATGCCGGCCCGAGTCCGAGGCGACGCCCTCGAGCAGTCCCTCGATCACGATGAAGGACCAGACGCCGGATCCGTCTCCGACCCCGGTCGAGACCGAGAAGCCCCAGGCCGATTTCGAGGTGCCCGGCGCGTGCGAGGAGATCTACTCCGCTGCGATGCTCGCGCAGCTGCAGTCGGCGAACCCGCCCCTCAACGACCCGGGGGTGACGATGCTCTCGACGGAGAACGCCGACCTGCTCGAGATCATCCACGGCGGAGCGCCGACGCTGCGCTGCTCGTGGGGGCAGCCGAGTGAGTTCGGGCTCGCGACGAACGTGACTGTGGTCGACGCCGATCAGGAGAAGGCCGTGCTCGCGGCGCTGCCCGTGGCGGGCTTCGGCTGCGAAGCGCTCGGCGACGGCACCGTGTGCCGCATCGAGCAGAAGGGCGTGACGCTCGACGACAAGGAGTACACCCGCGGCGAGACCCACTACGTCGGCGGCGGCGGACTCGTGACCACGGCGTGGATCAACTTCGCCCCCGAGGGGTACACCGAAGACATCGTGGCGACGCTCTGGGGCTGAGTCCCGCGTTTTCCCGCGCGGGTTTGCCCCGTTCCGGGGTCCGTTCCCCTAGAATGGTGCGCGGGGAACCGCTGACGATGTCGCAGCTCGCAGAAGCGAGTGCCCGCGACCGCCGGTGCCAATCCCTGATCCCGCGTTCGCGACGGCGTTCGCGCCGCCCGCGGGAGCACGCAGAACCATCGGTGTCATCCGATTCCCGCCGGACCCCCTATCCGGCATTCACGCTCAGGAGGAGCATGCCGACCACGGCACCCGCCCAGACGGCGCAGCGTCGCCGCAAGTCCTCGTCCGCGCGCCGCGACGACGAGGCCCCCATCATCCCGATCCTCGCCCGCAAGGTGCGCGAGGTCGAGGCGAAGGCCCAGCGCGGCAAGCTGGGGCCGACGAACCGCGTCAAGTTCCAGGTCATCGCCTTCCTCGTCCGCGAGGAGCGGGCGCGTGTGAAGGGCGACACGGAGCTGACGGATGCTGCGCGCGCCGAGTTGCTGAAGCGGCTCGACGGCGTCGCCACCATCCTCGCGAAGACCGCTGCGCGCGACACCTCGCTCATCCAGCTGCTCGAGGTCGACCAGGCCACCTCTCCCGTCGCCCGGCGCATGCGCCGTGACTGGCTGCTGGAGTCGGGTGCCGAGCTGGCCCCCGACGAGCTCATCATCACCGACGTCGCCCCAGTGGTGGCAACCGTCGTGCCGGCCGCGCTCGCGGAGCGTCAGGTCGTGCCGCAGCAGGTCGAGGCACGACGCGAATCCAACCCGTTCCTCGCGCCCGACCTCACGGCCCGCGCCCCGAAGCAGACGCCGCGCCGGCGCCTGGACAGCTGGGAGCTCATGGGCCCGCTGTACAAGGCGTTCGAGACGGGTGCCGGCGGCGCCGCCGCCTCGATGGACCTCCCGCCGGTCCCCGAGTTCGACCGCCTGTCGCCGAAGGGCCTCGAGGTCATGCCGCACCAGTCGCGGTTCCTCGAGTCGGTGCGCGCCGGCCACCGGACGTTCCTCCTCGCCGACGAGCCGGGCCTCGGCAAGACGGCGGAGTCGGTGCTCGCAGCATCCGTCGCGGGTGCGTATCCGCTCCTCGCGGTCGTCCCGAATGTCGTGAAGATGAACTGGGCGCGCGAGGTGGAGCGCTGGACGCCCCACCGCCGTGCCACGGTGATCCACGGCGACGGTGAGGGCATCGACGCGTTCGCCGACGTGTTCATCGTCAACTACGAGATCCTCGACCGCCACCTGTCGTGGCTCAGCTCGATCGGGCTGAAGGGCATGGTCGTCGACGAGGCGCACTTCATCAAGAACCTCACCTCGCAGCGCTCGCAGAACGTGCTGGCGCTGGCGACGCGCATCCGCGAGCAGACGCCCAACCCGCTGCTGCTCGCCCTCACCGGTACGCCGCTGATCAACGACGTCGAGGACTTCGACGCGATCTGGCGCTTCCTCGGCTGGACCACCGGCGAGAAGCCCGGCCCGGTGCTGATGGAGAAGCTCGACGAGACCGGGCTCACGCCCGCCGACAAGGCGTTCTATCCCGAGGCGCGCGACGCGGTCATCTCGATGGGCATCGTGCGGCGCAAGAAGAAGGATGTCGCGGCCGACCTGCCCGACAAGCTCATCGCCGACCTCCCCGTGGAGCTCGACGACGAGTTCGGGCGCTCGATCCGCCAGGCCGAGCGCGAGCTCGGTGAGCGTCTCGCCGCGAAGTACCGTCGCATCATCGAAGCGCGCGGCGACCGCGGCCACGGCCCCGGTCACATCGACGAGGACATCGTCCGCCTGGTGGCGCACAACGAGCTCGAGGAGTCGAAGGCCGCCGGCACCGGCTCGGAAAACGTCTTCACCATGGTGCGCAAGATCGGCCAGGCCAAGGCTCAGCTCGCCGCCGATTACGCCGTGCAGCTGCAGCGCTCGGTCGGCAAGGTCGTGTTCTTCGCGAAGCACATCGACGTCATGGACACCGCCGAGGCGCACTTCGCGGCCGCGGGGCTCAAGACGGTGTCGCTGCGCGGCGACCAGGCCACCACGGCCCGCCAGCAGGCGATCGACGCGTTCAACAACGATCCCGACGTGGGCATCGCGGTCTGCTCGCTCACCGCGGCGGGCGTCGGCGTGAACATGCAGGCGTCGTCGAACGTCGTGCTGGCGGAGCTGTCGTGGACGGCTGCCGAGCAGACGCAGGCGATCGACCGCGTGCACCGCATCGGCCAGGACGAGCCCGTGACCGCGTGGCGCATCATCGCCGCCCACACGATCGACACCAAGATCGCCGAGCTCATCGACTCGAAGCAGGGCCTCGCGGCCCGCGCGCTCGACGGCGAGGCCGTCGACCCGCAGTCGAGCGACTCGGTGCAGCTGTCGGCGCTCATGCACCTGCTGCGTCAGGCGCTCGGCGCCGCGTAACACGCGATTCGATAGGGGCGGTGCGATTTCGCACCGCCCCTTCGTCGTCTGCAGGAGCGTGATCCCGGCCCGCTAGGGTGGCGGGATGTCTGTCGACGCCGACGTCCTGCTGGCGGGCCCGCGCGGCCGTCGCCTGTGCCTGGAGTATGCGCTGGCGTGCGCGTTCCGGGCCGAGACGACCGAGAGCCGTGCGGCTGCGAACACCGTCTGGTGGGCGGCCGGCGCCTTCGAGACGAACGGCACCACGATCGTGCTCCGCTCCCGCGGCGACAGGACGCGGTACGACCCGCCGACGGCATCACCCGCGGACGCGGCCGCGGCGCTCGACGTGATCGAGCTCGACGCGCCGACTTCCGCGACGCTGCGCGATGCGCTCGCGGCATCGGTGCAGGCGGCGATGTACTGGCAGGAGCCGGACGGGCGTGATCTGCTGTGCGCGACCGACGACGTCCGTGCGGCCCTTCGCCGCGTCGCGGCGTTCCTCGCCGGCTCGCCCCTCGCCGGGTGGTGGAGTGACGGTGTCGCGGAGGGCGACCAGTGGGCCGTGCCGTGGGACGGTGCCGGTCGGGCCTCCTCGGAGGTCGCGGCGGACCTGCGCGGGTGGCGCGAGCGGACGCTCGCCGACAACGCCCTCGCCGTTCGCGAGCGCCCCGACGATCCTGCCGCGCCGTGGAGTGGTCCGTGGTGGTCGATCCCGCCGACCTCTCTGGTGCGGACGACTCGCGCACTCGCCGGCGACGGGCCGGCGGGACTCTGGTTCGTCGAGGACTCCCTCGGCCAGGAAGCCGCCTCGGCGACGCCCGTCGACGTGTACCCGGCGCGCGTGGTCGAGATCGACGGTCCGGAGGACTGGGCGCGGCTGTGCGCGCAGCATCCACTCGATGTCACCGCCTCGCGACGGCAGGACTGGTACCGCGTCACTGGGCTCGACCGCAGGTGGATCATCCCCGACTGGGTCGCCGTCGCCGCCGAGGCGGACGCCGTCCATCTCAGCGTCGCGGGATACCTGTCGACCGCCACACGGCTGATCGAGGTCGACGGTGACCGTGCGTCGGTGCTCGCCGGATGGAACCCCGATGAGACGTTCTGGTTCCGCGGGACGTCGGCACGCCCGGCGGGCGCGCAGCGCTGGCGGCGCGGAAACGATGTCTGGGAGCGCGTCGCGGACTGACCCCGCCTGGGCCCGCGGGCCCCGTGTGGCAGGCCGGGCCATCCGGCACTAGTGTCAGGGGAGGCAGCGACGCCGACCCTCTTCACCGACCCGACAGCGAGGAACACAGCAATGAAGATCGGCATCCTGACGAGCGGCGGCGACTGCCCCGGGCTCAACGCAGTGATCCGTGGCGTGGTGCTCAAGGGCACGACGAACTACGACCTCGAGTTCGTCGGCATCCGCGACGGCTGGCGCGGTGTGGTCGACGGCGACTTCTTCCCGCTGACCCGGCACGAGGTGAAGGGCCTGTCGAAGGTCGGCGGCACGATCCTCGGCACCTCGCGCACGAATCCGTACGAAGGACCGCGCGGCGGAGCCGAGAACATCGCCAAGACGATGTACGGCCACCGCCTCGACGGCATCATCGCGATCGGTGGCGAGGGAACCCTCGCGGCCGCGAACCGCCTCTCGAACGACGGCATCAACGTGCTCGGCGTCCCGAAGACGATCGACAACGACCTGCGCGCCACCGACTACTCGTTCGGCTTCGACACCGCCGTCAACATCGCGACGGACGCGATGGATCGCCTCCGCACCACCGGCGACTCGCACCAGCGGTGCATGGTCGCCGAGGTGATGGGCCGCCACGTGGGCTGGATCGCCCTGCACGCCGGCATGGCCGCGGGCGCCCACGCCATCTGCATCCCCGAGGTGCCGATGTCGATCGATGAGATCACCGCGCTCGTCTCGAAGGCCCACGATCGCGGCCGCGCTCCGCTCGTGGTCGTGTCGGAGGGCTTCACCCTGACCGGCATGGACGAGGCTTACAGCGACAAGGGGCTCGACGCGTTCAACCGCCCGCGCCTCGGCGGCATCAGCGAGATCCTCGCGCCCGAGATCGAGCGCATCACGGGCATCGAGACCCGCGCCACCGTGCTCGGCCACATCCAGCGCGGCGGGTCGCCGTCGGGCTTCGACCGCGTGCTCGCGACACGCCTGGGCCTCCACGCCGCCGACGCGGTCGTCGACGGCGCGTGGGGTCAGATGGTCGCGATGCGCGGCACCGACATCGTGCGCGTCCCGTTCGCCGACGCGCTCGGCGAGCTCAACACCGTTCCGCTCTACCGCTACGAAGAGGCCGCCGCGCTGTTCGGCTGACACTGCGCGAGGGGATGACGGATGCCTCGGCCCGAGGCATCCGTCCGCACCCCTGACGTGACGCTCGCACGCGTGCCACGATGGCGTCGTGGCTGGGGTGGCCGTGAGTCCCGTGCTGATCGGACGCCAGGGGGAGTTCGAGGCGCTCCGCCGCGCGCTCGCGGACGGCCGAGCCGGAGTTCCCCGCGCGATCGTGATCCGCGGCGAGGCGGGGATCGGCAAGACCCGGCTCGTCCAGGAGGCGATCCTGTCGTTGCGGGCCGACGCAGCGGCAGACGATCCGCCGGTGGTGGTGGCGACGGCTCAGTGCGTCGACGGTGGTGACGGTGCTCCGCCGTTCCACGCGCTGCGGGGACTGGTCCGTGATCTGCGGGCAGGCGTGGGCGACGGGCTGCTCGACAGCGCGGCGGCATCGCCGGGTGTGCGGCGCACTCTGGGCGTGCTGGTCCCGGAACTCGCGGAATCCGCGGCGACGGTCGCGCCCGAATCGATCGAACCTTCCTCCGACCTCGTCTCGGACACGATCGAGACCGTCGTGGAGCGCCTCAGCGAGCGGTTCCACGTCGTGGTCGTCGTCGAGGACCTGCACTGGGCGGACGCCCTCACGGCATCCTTCGCCTCGCTGCTCGCGATCACCCTCCGTGGTCGGCACCTCAGCGTCGTCCTGACCTATCGGTCCGACGAGGTCGCGGGCCGGCCCGCGCTGTCGGGCGTCGTGGCGCTCGAGGCCCGGCGGGACATCGAGCACCTGGAGCTCGCGCGGCTCTCCGGCGCGGAGGTCGGCAGCCAGGTCGAGGCGATCGCGCCAGGCCGGTTCTCCGGTGCGGACGCCGACGCGATCGCCGCACGCAGCGGCGGGGTGCCGTTCTTCGTCGAGGAGCTCGTCTCGCTCGAGGGGGAGGAGCTGCCCGGGGCGCTTCGCGACCTGCTGCTTCTCCGATACCGCAGCGCCTCGCCGGGGGCACGGCAGATCGTCGCGCTGCTCTCCGTCGGCGGAGACGACGTCGACCACGACATCCTCCTGCGGGTGTCGGGAAGAGATCGTGCGGTCCTCGACGACGGTGTCCGGGAGGCGCTCGAGCGAGGGCTCATCGCGGTGACGGCGACCGGCTACGGGTTCCGCCACGCCCTGCTGCGGGAGGCCGTTTACGGTGACGTTCTGCCCGGCGAGCGTCGCGATGCCCACCGCGTCTACGCCGACGCGCTCGAGGGCGCCGGCGCATCGTTCTCGACGCTGGCCGCGGTCGCCGAGCATCGGGCGAGGGCCGGAGACGTTCCGGCTGCGTTCGACGCCACGGTGCGGTGTCTCGCTCAACCCGGTTCCGAACTCGCGCCGTCTACGACAGCGGCGCTCTGGCGCCGCCTCGCCGACTGGTGGGACGACGTCCCCGATGCGCAAGACAGGGTCGGCGGTGCGTCACGCATGGAGGTGCTTCGACGCGCGGCGGAGTACCTCTGGCACGCCGGCGACTACCTCGAGGCGCGTTCGCTCGTGACGACCGCGCTCGCCCTTCCGGGCCCGAGCGATCCGGTCGAACGTGCCGCCGCGCTGTGGTGGCTCGTGATGTGCGAAGGATGGATCACGAACCGGGCCGACGAAGTCGCACTGGTGGAGGCCGAAGGGCTCCTCACCGGGCGCGAGGAGCCCGCCGCCCGGGCGCTGCTCGCGCTCGTCCGAAGCCTGCTCGGCCGCCACGACATCGATGCTCTGCAGGCGGCGGTCGTGACCGCTCGTGACGCGGGAGATCCCTCGGCGCTCGCGATCTGCCTGACGAACCTGGCGGCGCGGTTCGAGCACGACGGCGAAGAGGACCTCGCCGCGTCCGCCGCCGGCGAAGCGCTCGCGGTGGCACCCGGTCCTGCGGAGCGCCACCGTGCTCGGCTGATACTCGCGAACATCCGGCTCTTCCAGGGGTGCTACGAAGATGCGATCGAGGTCTATGCCGTGATGCTCCGGGAGGCAGTCGACGCAGGGCGGGAGCGTGGTCACGGTGCGATCGCGATGCTGCTGCTCGGCCAGGCGCTCCTTCCGCTCGGTCGCGTCGACGACGGCGCGGCGCACGCGCGCCGCGCGCTGCGGCTTCTCGTCGTGCCGCCCGACCGATCAGCAGCGCTGCGCATCCTCGCGGAGGTCGACCTGTGGGCCGACCGGCCGGATGCCTACGCCGAGAAGCGCCACCTGACCCTCGACGAGATGCCCGAGGTGTTGGACGTGCCCGACGAGGACGCCGGATGGCGCCGGCTGGACCTGCTCGAGCGGCTCGTCCGGATCTCGGACGAGCACGACGGGCGCCGCAAGCTCGATCTGCTCCCGGGTGCCCTCGAGCTCGAGACGGTCCTGCGCACCTCCGAGACGCAGTCGTGGGTGCGCCCGTGGGGACTTCCGCTGCGAGTCTGGCTGGTCGCGGAGGCCGACAGCGTGCAGGGCATGGACGCCTCCATCGACCGCGGCGTCGACGGCGTACGTGGAGAGGCCGAGGCGGTCGCCGCTGAGCTCGCGGACCGTGGCGCGCTCACTCCGCTCGTCGCCTGTGCCGCTGCCGAGCTTGAGACGGATGTCACGCCCCCGGCCCGCGTGACCGCGTGGAGGGCCGCGCTCGCCGCGGCGCGCGACGGCCACGGCCTCCCCATCCAGTTCGCGCACCGCGCCAGGCTGCGACTCGCCGAAGCGCTGGTCGCGTCTGGCGACCGCCCCGGCGCGGAGGCCGCGCTCGCGGAGCTCCGAGATCAGGTTCCGGCAACGGGGGACGCGCTCGTCGCGCGATGGGCCGACGAACTCGCGGCCCGTGCCGGTCTGCGCGGCGACCCGGGCTCGAGGATCGCCTCGCTCACCGAACGCGAGTCACAGGTTCTCGAGCTCGTCGCGCGCGGCATGACCAATCCGCAGATCGGCCGCGAGCTCTTCATCAGCCCGAAGACGGCGTCGATCCACGTGTCGTCGATCCTCACGAAGCTCGGCGTGGCCAACCGCACGGAGGCCGCCGCGTTCGCCCGCGAGGCTCGTCTCTGACCGCACCGGCGGCCGGTCTCGTCGAGCCCGGGGGATCCGGCCGAGACCGAGGACGTCGTCCCCGATCTCGGCCGAGATCCCCTGTCTCGACGTCGTCGCGCCGGCTCAGGCGTCGGCGACGCCGAGCACGTCCAGCAGCCACGCCAGCTCGAACGCGCGCTCGCGCCACGCGTTGTAGCGGCCCGAGACGCCGCCGTGACCGGCGACCATCTCGCACTTGAGCAGGGCGTCGGCGCCGACCTCGCGGAGGCGCGCGACCCACTTCGCCGGCTCGACGTACAGGACCCGGGTGTCGTTGAGCGACGTGACGGCGAGGATGCGCGGGTACGCAGCATCCGTCCGCACGTTCTCGTACGGCGAGTACGACTTCATGTAGGCGTAGACGTCGGCGTTGTGCAGCGGGTCGCCCCACTCGTCCCACTCGATCACCGTCAGCGGCAGCGACGGGTCGAGGATCGTGGTCAGCGCGTCGACGAACGGGACGTCGGCGAGCACACCCGCGAAGAGCTCGGGCGCGATGTTCGCGACCGCGCCCATCAGCAGGCCGCCGGCCGATCCGCCCTCGGCGACGAGCTGCGAGGCCGTCGTGTACCCGTTGTCGATCAGGTGCAGCGCGCTGTCGACGAAGTCCGTGAACGTGTTGCGCTTGTTGAGGAGCTTGCCGTCCTCGTACCACTGGCGGCCCATCTCGCCGCCGCCTCGCACGTGGGCGACGGCGAAGACGACGCCTCGGTCGAGCTCCGACAGGCGCGGCACCGAGAAGCCGGGCTCGATCGAGTGCTCGTACGAGCCGTAGCCGTAGAGGTGGACGGGGCGCGGTGCCACGCCGGCGTCGCCGAACGAGCGCTTGTAGACGAGCGAGATCGGGATCTGCGTGCCGTCCTGGGCGGTCGCCCACACGCGGGCCTGGGCGTAGTCGTCGGGCTCGTAGCCGCCGAGCACCGGCTGGCGCTTGCGCAGGTACAGCTCGCGCGTGGCGACGTCGAGGTCGTACACGGTGCCGGGGGTGACGAACGAGCCGTAGCCGAGGCGCAGCAGGGGAGGAGCCCACTCGGGGTTGCCGCCGGTGCCCACCGAGTACAGCGGCTCGTCGAACGTGATCTCGTCGACGCCGCCCGTCGCGTAGTCGAGCATGCCGAGACGCGCGAGCCCGCCGCGGCGGTAGCCCACGACGCCCCAGTCGCGGAAGGTCGACACGCCCAGCAGGCGCTCGCCGGGACGGTGCGGGATGACCACCGAGCGGTCGCCGGACGGATCGGATGCTGCCACCCGCACGAGCTCGAAGTCCAGGGCTCCGTCGTTGTGGAGGATGAACAGCACGTCCTCGCCGTCGACGACCGCGTGCTCGGAGTCGTATTCGACGCCCTCGGTCCGCGGCCACACCACGCGGGGCTCGCCACGGAGGTCGTCGGCATCCAGCAGCCATTCCTCGCTCGTGATCGAAGAGCCGAGGCCGATCACGAGGAAGCGGTCGCTGCGCGTGAACCCGGCGCCCACCCAGTACTTCTCGTCGGGCTCGTGGAAGAGCTTCGCGTCGTCGGCGACGGCCGTGCCGAGCTCGTGCAGCCAGACGGTGTCGGGGCGCCACGCGTCGTCGACGGTCGTGTAGACGATGAAGCGCCCGTCGGGGGAGAAGGTGGCGCCCGCGAAGGTGTCGGGGATCTCGTCGGGGAGCTGCTCGCCCGTCACGAGGTTGCGCACGCGCACCGTGTAGCGCTCGTCGCCCGCGACGTCGACGCCGTAGAGCATGAGCGTGCCGTCGTTGGAGACCTCGAAGCTTCCGAGCGAGAAGAACTCGTGGCCCTCGGCCTCGACGTTGCCGTCGAGGAGGATCTGCTCACCCGCGACCTCGACGTCGGGGGAGAGCTCAGGGGGCGTCCAGTCGTCGGCGGACGCGAGCGGGGCACGGCACTGGATGCCGTACTGCTTGCCCTCGAGCGTGCGGCCGTAGTACCACCAGTCGCCGCGGCGGGTCGGCACCGAGAGGTCGGTCTCGAGCGTGCGGCCCTTGATCTCGCCGAAGATGCGCTCGCGCAGGCCTTCGAGGTGCGCGGTGCGCTGCTGCGTGTACGCGTTCTCGGCCTCGAGGTGTGCGATGACGGCCGCGTCCTCCTTCTCGCGGAACCACTCGTAGCGGTCTTCGACGTCGTCGCCGTGATGGGATCGGACGATGGGACGGATGCCGGCGACAGGGGCGGACGGGGCGGGTGCGGAGTCGCTGAGAGTCACCGTTCCACGCTAGTCGTCTCCGAGTTGACCGTCAGGGTCGCCGATGTAGGATTCTTCCTGGCCGGTTGCCGGTTCCTGAACTCTTGGTGAACTGTTCGTTCGTCGCGCCGATCTCGTCGGCACACTTCTCTCCACTCCTCCTCCCCGAAAGCGAACGGTGGAAACCGCAACCCTCATCATCGTTCTGGTGATCGCGCTGGCGCTGTTCTTCGACTTCACGAACGGCTTCCACGACACCGCGAATGCGATGGCGACGCCCATCGCCACCGGCGCCCTCAAGCCCAAGACCGCCGTCCTTCTCGCCGCCCTCCTCAACCTGGTCGGCGCGTTCCTGTCGACGGAGGTCGCGCAGACGATCTCGGGCGGCATCATCAACGAGGATCAGATCTCGCACGACATCTTCCCCGAGATCATCCTCGCCGGCCTCATCGGCGCCATCACGTGGAACATGCTGACCTGGCTCCTCGGGCTTCCCTCGTCGTCGTCCCATGCCCTGTTCGGCGGGCTCATCGGCGCCACGATCGTCGGCGTCGGTGTCTCGGCGGTCAACTTCGGTGTGGTGATGTCGAAGGTGATCCTGCCGGCGTTCATCGCGCCGGTCACGGCAGGCGTGATCGCATTCACCGCGACGAAGCTCGCGTACGCGCTCACGCGGCGCTACGACAGCAAGCCCGACGGGCGGGACGGCTTCCGCGTCGGTCAGATCTTCACGTCGTCGCTGGTGGCGCTCGCCCACGGCACGAACGACGCGCAGAAGACCATGGGCATCATCACGCTCCTGCTCATCACGTCCGGCCTGCAGTCCGCGTCGAACCCCGAGCCCCAGACCTGGGTGATCTTCGCGTGCGCGATCACGATCGCACTCGGGACGTACATGGGCGGCTGGCGGATCATCCGCACCCTCGGCAAGGGCCTCACCGAGGTCAAGCCGGCGCAGGGCTTCTCCGCCGAGGCGTCGACGGCGTCCACGATCCTCGCCTCGAGCGCCCTCGGCTTCGCGCTGTCGACCACGCAGGTCGCGTCGGGATCGGTCATCGGCTCGGGCCTGGGCCGTCGCGGCTCGCAGGTGCGGTGGCGCACCGCGGGCCGGATCATGGTCGGCTGGATCCTCACGCTTCCCGCGGCCGGTGCGGTCGGCGCGGTGGCGGCGCTCATCGTCGTGTGGCTGCCCGTGTGGGGCGTCATCATCGACGCGGTCCTGGCCGTCATCATCATCCTGGCGCTCTTCATGCGTTCGCGCCGCGACGAGGTCACCGCGGCGAACGCGATGAGCGAGGTCGCAGACTCCGGCCGCGCCGTCAAGGTCAAGCGCAACCCGCCGCCCACGCGCCGTCAGCGCGCGATCGCGCGCGACGAGGCGCGACGCGTGGCGGCGGCGGAAGCTGCCGCGAAGAAGGCCGCCAAGGCCGCCGGGCGATCTGAGAACCGGCCGAAGGACGGAGGCCCGCGATGATCATCAACTGGCTCGCCTTCGTACAGGTGTTCGTCGCTGCGTTCATCTCGGCCGTCGTGGTCGTCTCGTTCTACGCGCTCGGCCTGCGACTGCTCGTCCGCGCCGGCCGCGCTCCCGTGGTGGCCCCCGCGGAGTTCACCGACGCCATCACCGTCATCTCCGAGAAGGAGGCGCGGCGCGCCGAGAAGGCCGCAGCCAAGGCCGCCAAGCGCAGCCCGCTGACCGACGGCCAGAAGCGGTTCGCCCTCGTGGGCGCCTACGCGTGCTTCGCGGTCTGCGCCGCGGCCGTGCTCGGCGGACTGCTGCTCATCGTCTTCAACCACTGAGCGACGAGACCGCGCCGGGACCTGAAGCTGTCGGCACGACGGCCTAGGCTGAGGCCCATGGCCACCGCCGCACCCGTCCAGTTCGGTCAGTACCCGCCTGCGCGGCGCACGCTGCTGCACGTGAGCGACACGCACCTGCTCGCGGGCAACGCGCCGCTCGGCGGCCGTTTCGACACCGCGGCGAACCTCGCCCGGACGCTCGAGGCGGCCGAGGCCACCGGCATCCGTCCCGAGGCGATCGTGTTCACGGGCGACCTCACGGATCTCGGCGAGCCCGAGGCGTACACCGCGCTGCGCGCCGCGGTGGAGCCGGTGGCGGAGCGACTCGGTGCGCCCGTGGTGTGGGTCGCCGGAAACCACGACGAGCGCCCGGCGCTGCGACGTGACCTGCTCGGGCTGGAGCCGACGGAAGAGCCCGTGACCGGCGTATGGGATCTCGGCGGGCTGCGGCTCATCGGTCTCGACTCGACGGTGCCCGGCTGGCATCACGGCGATCTCGACCACGGGCAGCTCGAGTGGCTGCGCCACGAGCTCGCGACGCCGGCGCCGCTCGGCACGATCCTCGCGCTCCATCACCCGCCGCTGCCGTCGCACGTGCCGCTGTTCGACATCCTCGAGCTCCGGGAGCAGGGGCGGCTCGCGGACGTGATCGCCGGCACCGATGTGCGCGCGATCCTCGCGGGCCACCTGCATTACTCGACGAGCGGCACGTTCGCAGGCGTCCCGGTGAGCGTCGCCGCAGCCACCTGCTACACCATGAACCTCGCGCGCCCGGCGGCGGACGTCAACGGCATGGACGCCGGCCAGTCGTTCCACCTCGTGCACGTCTACGACGACACCATCACCCACGCCGTCGTGCCCGTCGTCGACGCGCCGACCGGCGATGTCTTCTCCGCCGAATGGGTCGAGCGGATGTCGCGACTCACGCCCGAGGAGCGGCTCGAGGCGTTCTCACGCAAGCGTCGCTGACGCCGCACTCCTCACCGAGTGCTGACCGCCGTCATGTACGTGGAGGCGCAGCCGGGTGTACGCCGTGTACAGCCCAATGGGCGGGCCCCGCGGGTAGGCTCGAAGCATCCCGCACACCGCTGTGAACGACCCACGAGGACTGCAACACATGGCTCTGGACGCAATGACGCGAACCCGCATCGAGACCGACTCCCTGGGATCCCTGGAGATCCCCGCCGACGCGTATTGGGGCATCCACACCGCCCGCGCGCTCGAGAACTTCCCGATCTCGAAGAGGCCGATCTCGGTCTACCCCGACCTGGTGCGGGCGCTCGCGATGGTGAAGCAGGCGTCGGCCCGCGCGAACCGCGAGATCGGGGTGCTCGACCCCGCCAAGGCGGATCTCATCGACCGTGCCGCGCAGCTCGTCATCGATGGTGACTTCCACGACCAGTTCGTCGTGGGCGTCATCCAGGGCGGCGCCGGCACGTCGACCAACATGAACGCGAACGAGGTCATCACCAACATCGCGCTCGAGCTCGCCGGACGCGAGAAGGGCGACTACGCGTTCCTGTCGCCGATCGACGACACCAACCGCAGCCAGTCGACAAACGACGTCTATCCGACCGCCATCAAGGTCGGCCTCGGTCTCGACCTGAAGACGCTGCTCGAGGAGCTCGACCTGCTGCGCCGCGCGTTCCTCGCGAAGGCGGTCGAGTTCCACGACGTGCTCAAGGTCGGCCGCACGCAGCTGCAGGACGCCGTGCCGATGACGCTCGGGCAGGAGTTCCACGGGTTCGCGACGACCCTCGGCTACGACCACCAGCGCCTCACCGAGAACGCCTACCTCCTGTACGAGGTCAACATGGGCGCGACCGCGATCGGCACCGGCATCACGACCCACCCGGCGTACGCGCCGGCCGTGCTCCGCCACCTGCGCGAGATCTCGGGCCTCGACCTCGACACCGCATCCGACCTGGTCGAGGCGACGAGCGACACCGGGTCGTTCATGTCGTTCTCGGCGTCGCTCAAGCGCAACGCGATCAAGCTGTCGAAGATCTGCAACGACCTGCGTCTGCTGTCGTCCGGCCCGCAGGCCGGGTTTGGCGAGATCAACCTGCCCGCGCGGCAGGCGGGGTCGAGCATCATGCCCGGCAAGGTGAACCCCGTCATCCCCGAGGTCGTCAATCAGGTCGCGTTCTCGGTCGCGGGCGCCGACCTCACCGTCACGATGGCGGTCGAGGGCGGGCAGCTGCAGCTCAACGCGTTCGAGCCGGTGATCGCGCACTCGATCTTCCAGTCGATCACGTGGCTGCGTCAGGCGATGTTCACGCTGCGCGTCAACTGCGTCGACGGCATCACCGCGAACCGCGAGCGGCTCGGGGCCATGGTGGGGTCATCGGTCGGCGTCATCACGGCGCTCACGCCGTTCATCGGCTACGCGGCCGCCGCAGCGCTGGCGAAGACCGCTCTGCTCACGGGCCGCGGCGTCGCCGACCTCGTGGTGGAGGCAGGCCTCATGTCACGAGACGAGGTCGCCAAGCAGCTCTCGCCCGCCCGCCTGTCGGGACTCGAGACCATCACCGCAGCGATCCCGATCGTGACGGTTCCCGAGGACGTCGTCGAGGAGGCAGCGGCAGACACGCGCTGAGCCGGTTGCCGCGGACGGCTCCCGATCGATAACGTCAGGGAGACTCGAACGAAAGGCGAGAAATGACCGATCCGCAGAACCCGGCCGCACCCGAGCCGCCGCAGCAGCCCGCGTCGCAGCCCACTGCGCCTCAGCCGCCCGCCGACGCGCCGGTTCCGCCCGCGGCGGAGCCCACCGCTCCCGCGCCCGACTACGCCGCCCCGTCGGAGCCCGCCGCTCCGGCGCCGGACTACTCCGCCCCGTCGGCGCCCGCCGCCCAGCCCGAGTACGCGGCGGCTCCGCCGGCGTACCCCGCGGGCGCGCCCGCTTACAACGCCGCGCCGCCGGCGTACAGCGCGGCGCCGCCCGCCGCGTACGGCGCTCCGGCCGACGCGCCCGTCCCGGGCAAGACGCTCGGCATCGTCGCGTTCATCCTGTCGTTCTTCGTCCAGCTGGTCGCGCTGATCCTCGGCATCGTCGCGCTCGTGCAGAGCCGCAAAGCCGGGGTCAAGAACGGCTTCGCCCTCGCGGCGATCATCATCTCGGCAGTGCTGATCGTCGTCGGCATCATCGTGACGATCATCATCCTGACCGTGGTGTTCGGTGGTCTCGCAGCAGCCTGCGCCGAACTCGGCCCGGGTGTGTGGGAACTCCAGGGTGGCGGCACCATCACCTGCAACTGACGCAGGCATCGACATCGGAAGGCGGGTCCGCGACGCGGGCCCGCCTTCCGCGTCGTGAGGCGCGGCCTCAGCCGAGGATGCGGCAGTGCGTCGTGAGCGCGCCGATGCCGTCGATGCCGACGGTGACCGTCGAGCGGTCGCGCAGGAACACCTGCGGGTCCCGCGAGTACCCGGCGCCGCCCGGGCTGCCCGTCGAGATGAGCGTCCCGGGCAGCAGCGTCGCCGACTTCGACAGGTGCGAGATGAGCGTAGCGACCGGGCGCACCATCTGGCCGGTGGTCGCATCCTGCAGGGTGGTGCCGTCGAGGACGGTCCAGATGTGGAGGTCCTGCGGATCGGGCACCTCGTCGACGGTGACCACGAACGGGCCCGTCGGCGTGAAGCCGTCGAACGACTTGCAACGCGACCACTGCGCCTCGGAGTACTGGATGTCGCGCGCGGTGATGTCGTTGACCACCGTGTAGCCCCAGACATGGTCGAGCGCGTCCTCGGGGGAGACGTCCTTCGCGGGAGTGCCGATGATGACGCCCAGCTCGGCCTCGTAGTCGACGGACTCGCTGAGCGACCGCGGCCAGATCGTGGTGTGGTCGTGCCCGGCGAGCGAGTTCGGCCAGAGCACGAACACCGTCGGCGTCGAGTCGGTCTTCAGCCCGAGCTCGCTGGAGTGCGCGGCGTAGTTGAGGCCGATCGCGAGGATCACCGGGGGTGCGAGGACCGCGGACGCGAAGCCCATTCCCTCGATCGGATGCCGCGTGCCGCGGTCCGCGGCATCCCGCACGCGTGCGAGCAGCTCGTCGCCACCGGCGATGAGCTCTTCGAGCACGCGGGGCGCTCCGTCGAACAGCTCCTCGACGATTGCCACCTCGTCGCCATCGACGAGTGCGAGCCTCGGCTCGCCCGACTCCGGTGGCACGACATGGGCGAAGCGCATGCCCCCAACCTAGCCGCCGGGGTGCGCGCGCGGGCGGTCCACAGCCCGTATGACGGGTGAGCGTTCTGCACCCATAGGCTGTGCGCATGACGCTCGACCCCGGTGCCTCCCGCCCCCGGCCCTCGCTCACGCCGCCGGAGTTCGCCTCCGCGCTCGCGCAGCCCCGCGTCGCGTCCCCCGCGGCGATCACGCCCCCGTCGTCCTCGCCCGCACCCGTGCAGATCCCGACCGCGGCCGCGTCGCGTCGCGGACGGAGCGCCTCGGTCTGGATCATCGGCATCCTCGTGCTCGTGCTGATCGTGCTGGTGGCGTACTTCCTCACCGCGCTCGGCCCGGCGGCGTCGCTCATCGGGATGGTGCTGGCTGTGGTGCCGCTCGTCGGCGTTCTCTTCGCGGTGCGCATCGTCGACCGCTGGGAACCCGAGCCCCGCGGACTGCTCATCCTCGCGATCGCGTGGGGTGCGATCGCCGCCGTCGGCATCGCGCTCGGCGTCGACCTGCTGCTGTCGATGGTGTTCGGCCCCGCAACGGGCGCGCGCGAGGTGCTGCAGACCGTCGTCCAGGCACCGGTCGTCGAGGAGTTCGCGAAGGGGCTCGGCGTCTTCCTCATCTTCGCGACCGCCCGGCGCGCGTTCGACGGCCCGATCGACGGCATCGTCTACGGTGCGCTGGTCGGTGCGGGCTTCGCGTTCACCGAGAACATCCAGTACTTCGCGGTGAGCTTCATCGAGGGCGGCGCGACCGAGACCACTACGACGTTCTTCCTGCGCGGCATCCTGTCGCCGTTCGCGCACGTCATGTTCACCAGCGTCACGGGCTTCGCGCTCGGTCTCGCCGCGCGCCGCGGGCTCTCGACCGGTCAGGCGATCGGCCCTGGCTTGCTGGGGCTCGCGGGCGCGATCGCGCTGCACGCGTTCTGGAACGGGTCCGCCATGTTCGGGGACTTCTTCTTCCTCTACCTGACGCTGCAGGTGCCGCTCTTCATCGGGTTCATCCTCGGTGTCGTCGCGCTGAGGCGAGAGGAGTCGCGGCTCACGCGACGCCGGCTCGGCGAGTACGCGTCCGCCGGCTGGTTCACCCCGCAGGAGGTCGACATGCTCGCGACGTCAGCGGGGCGCAAGGCAGCCCTCGCGTGGGCGCGGACGCTGCGAGGAGACCGCACGGCGCTCATGAAGACCTTCATCACGGACGCCACGGCCCTCGCCGCGACGCGCCAGCGGGCGATCACCGGGCGCGATCCGCAGGCCTCGGCTGAGGAACGCGATCTGCTCGCGAAGACCGCGGCGACCCGCGCCGCGATGTTCGCGCCGTAACCCCGCGAAGCGCCAGGGGAACCCCAGGATCAAAGACTCAGCGCTCGGTGCCGCGGCGATGCCTGCGTGTCAACCGAGCGCTGAGTTGGTCTGCCCCCAGCATGCCGGGAGGCCTGCGCGGGTGTCAAGAGAACCCCGGCGGTTCCCCTGACGGCGAACTCGCTCGGCGCCGGCGGGCTTCCAATGGTTGGATGGACGCATGACTGACGACCGCACCAAGCCCGAGATCGACGCACCCGCCGGCCCGGCGCCGGCCGACCTCGTCGTCCGCGACATCGTCGTGGGCGAGGGCGCCGAGGCGAAGCCCGGCGACACCGTGACCGTCCACTACGTGGGCGTCGAGTACGAGACCGGCGAAGAGTTCGACTCGTCGTGGAACCGCGGCGAGAGCATCCAGTTCCCGCTCCGGGGCCTCATCCAGGGCTGGCAGGACGGCATCCCGGGCATGAAGGAGGGCGGTCGCCGCGAGCTCGTCATCCCGCCGCACCTCGCTTACGGTCCGGCCGGCGGCCACTTCCTCGGCGGCAAGACGCTCATCTTCGTCATCGACCTCATCAAGGTCGGCTGAGCCCGACATCGATCGCTCCGAAGGGACGGATGCCGCGGCATCCGTCCCTTCGTCGTCCCCAGGAGTTCTCACGTAATTTGCATTCACGGGAATAGAACTTCTGCAAGGCTGTGTTGGACCCCGTAGGCCCGTCCCCTCGGGCGCCCCACACGGACCTGAACACGAAGGACGACCATGACCGACTCCACCACGATCGACGTTCCCGGCTACAAGGCGGGCACCTGGGTGCTCGACCCCGCGCACAGCGAGGTCACCTTCAGCGTGCGCCACATGATGATCTCGAAGGTGCGCGGCACCTTCGGCATGAAGAGCGCGACCCTCGTCGCCCCCGAGAACCCGCTCGACGCCAAGGTGGAGGCATCCGTCGACGTCACCTCCGTCGACACCAAGGACGAGGGCCGCGACAACCACCTGCGCTCCGCCGACTTCTTCGACGTCGAGAACCACCCCACGATGGAGTTCGTCTCGACCGGTGCCCACGTGAAGGACGGCGAGTTCTTCGTGGACGGCGACCTCACCATCCGCGGCATCACCAAGCCCGTGTCGTTCGAGTTCGAGTTCGGCGGCTTCGGCACCGACCCGTGGGGCAACTACAAGGCGGGCGCGACGGCCAAGACGGTCGTGAACCGCGAGGACTTCGGCCTGACCTGGAACGCCGCCCTCGAAACCGGCGGCGTGCTGGTCGGCAAGGACGTCACCATCACGCTCGACCTGCAGGGCGCGCTCCAGCAGGACTGAGCCCGCGATACCGCGATGAAGAGCGGATGCCTCGATATCGAGGCATCCGCTCTTCTCGTCCGCAGACGGGCGCTCAGCCCGACACCGACACCGTCTCGCGGACGCTGCCGGCGCCCTCGACGAGGTCGGCGTGGACGCGGGCCACACCGCGGCGGGCGACCTTGTTCCGCCGGATCGTGCCGTCGATCGACGTGAAGTGGTCGGTCGAGTCGCCGTCGGTGAGATAGACGGGCTGCACGATGGTCCAGTCGAGCTCGGAGCCGCGCAGGACGCCCTCCTGGATCTCGGAGTCGATGATCTGCGGGCGGATGAGCAGCGCGAAGAGGATGCGGTCTGTCAGGCGCAGGAGCGCCCGTGTGTCGCCGACCCCGTAGGACGACTGCACCACGAGCCGGTGCACGCCGGCGCGTCGCGCCGCCGCCACGATCTCGGCCGTGCCCTTCGAGCGGACGTCGTCGCGCGTGCCCTGAGCCCCTCGGAGCCGGACGCGCAGCGTCGGCTCCGAGATGCCGAGCGTGACGACGATCGCGTCGTGGCCCGGGATCACGGCATCGAGGACGGATGCCCGGGTGGCGTCGCCGTCGACGCGCTCCAGTCCGGCTCGGGCGGGGAGCGCGGAGGCGTGGCGGGCGAGGGCGGTCACCCGGTGGCCGCGCTCGAGGAGGGCGTCGCAGACGGCGCGGCCGGAGCCGCCGGTGGCGCCGATGACGAGGATGTTCATGAGGGTCTCCCTTCGGTGGTGTTCCCACTCTCGCCGTCGGCGCTCGGATGATCTATCGTCAGCAGTACGCATTTCTTGATCGATCGTCCGGAGGCGAGATGAGCGTCGCGATGCCGTGGGACAGCGAGGACGCCCTGACGGCGGCCCTCTATCGGGTGCGCATGCGCGGGGCGTTCTATTCGTGGACCGAGGCGTCGACGGAGTGCGCCGTCGAGATGCCGCAGTTCCCCGGCACCCTCAGCTTCCACATCGTCGCGCACGGCACGGCGTACCTCGAGGTCGATGGTGCCGACGCGGTGCGGCTGGAGGCCGGCGAGCTCGCCCTCGTGCCGCGGGGGATCGGCCACCGCGTCGCGACGTCTCCCGGGGCGGAGGTCGTCGGCCGCGCCGACCTGCTGCCCCAGGCGATGCTCGGCGACGCGTTCTCGGTGCTGCGCATCGGACCGGAGGTCGCGGAGCCGCCGCTCGCGCTCCTGTGCGGCGTCGTCGCGTTCGACTCGCCCGCCGTCGACGACATGCTCGCCGTGCTCCCGCCGATCGTCACCGTCGACTCCGCCCGTCATCCCGTGATGGCGGCGCTGCTGCCGCTGCTCCCACGGGAGCTGCGCGAACCGAAGCCGGGCGGGGACGCCGTGGCAACGCGTCTGGCCGACGTCCTCGTCGTCGAGACCGTCCGCGCCTGGCTGGCCGATGAGCGCGCGGACTCGAACGGGTGGCTCGCGGCCCTGCGCGATCCGCAGCTGGGTGCGGTTCTCGCCGCGGTGCACCGCGATCCGGGGCACCCGTGGACCCTCGAGGTGCTCGCCCGCCGCGCGACGATGTCGCGGTCGGTGTTCGCGGCGCGGTTCGCGTCGGTCGTGGGGATGCCGCCCATGGCCTATGTGTCGGCGGCGCGGATGCGCGGTGCGCGCGCGATGCTCGCCGAAGGCAGCAGTGTCGCCGCGGTGGCCGCCGCGAACGGTTACGGCTCGGAGGCGGCCTTCAGCCGTGCGTTCGCACGGGTGACGGGGGAGACGCCGGGGAAGGTGCGCCGCAGCGCGGCCTGATGCCCGCGGTGCGGGGCCGGGGGTCAGGTGCGCGGGCGCCTGCGCAGTCGATCCTGCGCGAGCAGGATGCCGAGGAACACGACGAGCGCGCCGATCGGCTCGTTCCAGGTGATCGTCTCGCCGAGGATCAGGATGCCGAGGATCACACCGACGACCGGGGTGATGTAGGTGACGGTCGAGGCGCGCGTGGGTCCCCAGGCGCGCACGGTGTTCTGGTTCCACACGTACGCGATGCCGGTGCCGAGGCACCCGAGCAGCAGCAGGCTCACCACGATCGGGAGGTCCAGGCGCACGGGCGTCAGCACGAGGAACGGCGTCAGCAGCGCCATGACGACGCCGGCCATCGCGATGTAGCCGAATGTGAAGGCGAGCGCCGACATCCCGGTGTTCGAGACGAAGCGCCGCATGTAGGCGAAGCTGAAGCCGTAGCTCGCGGTCGCACCGAGGATGGCGAGCTCGGCGACGAGGCTTCCGTCCAGGGCGATGCCCTGCCACGGGGCGATGATCACCACGACCCCGAGGATGCCGACGCCGATCCCGAGGACCTGCAGGGCCTTGAGCCGCTCGACGCGGAAGACCAGCCACGCCATGATCGCGGTCATGATCGGCGTGGTCGCGTTGAAGATGCTGGCGACGCCTGAGCTGACGTGCTGCTGCGCCCACGAGAACAGCAGGAACGGGATGACGCAGAACGTGAGCCCGAGCACGGTCAGGTGCGCCCACACCTTGAGGCTGCGGGTCAGGTGCTCGCGCCGCAGGAGGACGAGTGCGCCGAGGGTCAGCGCGCCGAGGAGGATGCGGGTCCACGCGACCTGCGCGGGGGAGATGCCGGTGAGCGACACCTTCATGAAGAGGAAGCTCGCGCCCCACACGATCCCGGCGAGCACGAACTGCACCGTGATCCAGCGCGGGGAAGGCAGTCGCTCCGCACGCAGCGCCGGCGGAGCCGTTCTTGTCGAGGTCACGGTGGCCACCGTACGCCCGCCCGCCGACGCCCGGGCCCGGGAGGGGATGCGACGTCCGAAATCCGCCGGTGTGCGGCCGTCAGGCTACGGCGCGGCTCAGGGAACGGGATTCTCGGCGTCGTACGCGCGGAAGCGCGGTGCGAGCCGCACCAGCGTCGTGACCAGGCCGATGATGATGAAGCCGCCCAGCAGCGGCGGGAACCACAGCGCGGTGAGCGTCGCCAGCGTGCCCGCGTACAGGGCGCCGAGGCGCGGGCCGCCCGTCACCACGACGATGAAGATCCCCTGCAGGCGGCCGCGGATCGTGTCGGGCACAGCGGACTGCACCATCGTGTTGCGGAAGATCGAGCTGATGTTGTCGGCGGCTCCCGAGACCGCGAGCACGAGGCACGCGAGTGCGATGAGCACCAGGTTCGGGGTGTCGGCGTCGACGCCGTCCGGCGCGAACCACCCGAGCGCCGCGGCGCCCAGGACGAGCCCCAGCGCGGCGATCGAGCCGCCGTACGCGAGGATCGCGCGCTCGATCCCGACGCCCTGACGCCGGATGCCGCCCACGCGGCCCGAGAACAGGCTGGACGCAAAGGCTCCTGCCGCCACCGAGGCGGTCAGCACGCCCGTCGTGATCGGGCCGCCGCCGAGCAGCACCGCGCCGATCGCGGGGAAGAGCGAGAGCGGCTGGCCGAAGGTCATCGCGATGATGTCGAGGATGAACTGGAGCCGGATGTTCGACGCGCGCTTCAGGAACCGCCAGCCATCGCGGAGCGACTCGAGTCCCGGCCGCACGATCTCGCCCTCGGGGCGGAGATTCGGAAGAGTCCACAGCCCAAGGAAGAGCGAGGTCATGAGAACGACGTCGAGCGTGTAGGTCCACGCGTAGCCGGTCAGCGCGACCAGCACGCCCGCGAGGGCGGGCCCCGCCATCACCATGATCCCGACCGTGATGCCGCCTAACGCCGACGCCGCCGGAAGCAGCTCGCGCGGAAGCAGGCGCGGAACGATCGCCTGGCGCGAGGCGAAGACGATCGAGTTCGCCGACGAGTTGACGATGCTGAGCGCGTAGAGCCACCACACGGTCTCGAGTTGCGCCCAGGTCAGCACGGCGAGCAGCGCGGTCGAGGCGAACGTGACGGTCGCGGCGATCAGGGCAACCGCCCGGCGGTCGAAGGCGTCGGCGAGCATGCCGCCGTAGATGCCCGCGAAGATCATCGGTACGAGGCCGGCGACCGCGATCATCGACACCGCGAAGGTGGACCCGGTGAGGTCGTACATCTGCAGCATGATCGCGACGATCGTCAGCTGGCCGCCGAGTCCGGCGAGCGTCGAGCCGATCCACATGCGCGCGAACGGGGCACTGGCGCGGAAGGGCCGCAGGTCGATGAAGTGGCTGCGATGCTCCCCGGCGCTCACTCGTCGGCCTCGGTGTCCTGCACGGATTCGAGCGTACCCGGGCAATGCGCGGCCGGTTCGCCGGGGCATCCGTTCGCTGGTAGACTCTTCAGGTTGCCGTTGGATCGGCCGCGGAGAAAGAGAGCTCGCACATCGGGTGACGAGCACCGCGCAACAAGCAGAGAGGGGATCACCTATGGCACTGGAAGCAGACGTCAAGAAGGCGATCATCGAAGAGTACGCGACGCACCCCGGTGACACCGGATCCCCCGAGGTGCAGGTCGCGATGCTGACGCAGCGCATCAAGGACCTCACCGAGCACCTCAAGGAGCACAAGCACGACCACCACTCGCGTCGTGGGCTGTTCCTGCTCGTCGGTCAGCGCCGCCGTCTCCTGGGCTACCTCCAGGACATCGACATCAACCGTTACCGCTCGCTCATCGAGCGCCTCGGTCTCCGTCGATAAGGCATCGACCAGCGTTCAATCGCGCAAAACATTCTTGGAAGGCCTCCCCACGGTGTGGGGAGGCCTTCACCCATTAAGGGCGACCGGATGCCTCGGCCCGGGCCGCGACCAGATCCGCGTGGTGGATCTCGGCGACGTCGGGGTGCGCGCGCAGGCGCGACTTCAGCGCGTTCTCGCCGTAGAGCGCGTGGATCGGATTCGACGGATCCTGCGTGACCCCGCGCGCCTGTGCCGCGAGCTCGGCCGGAAGCTCGATGAGCGGCAGCCGCTTGTCGAGCGCCGGGTTGAAGAAGAACGGCACCGAGATGCGGTCGTCGGGGTAGCGGGGAGAGATCACGCGGTGCTTCGTCGCGATGAGGTAGCCCTGTGTCGCATACTCGAGGAGTTCGCCGATGTTGACGACGAACGCGCCGGGCACCGGGGGAGCGTCGACCCATTCTCCGTCCCTCTCGACCTGGAGGCCGCCCTTGCCTGGTTCGACCCACAGAAGAGTCAGCACGCCGGAATCCTTGTGGGCGCCCACGCCCTGCTGCGGCGTCGGGTCCTCCTTGCCGGGGTACCGCACGATCTTGATGAGCGTCGAGGGTTCGCCGAAGTGCTCGTCGAAGTAGTTCTCCGCGGCGCCGAGCGACAGCGCCCACGCGCGCAGCAGCTTGCGCGCGACGCCCGACAGGTGGTCGTGCCACTCCGAGACGACCTCGCGCAGCTCGGGCTGGGCAGCGGGCCAGAGGTTGGGGCCGATGAGGCGCGCGAAGTCGGGTGCCTCCGCGTCGGCGATCGCCTCGCGCTCGGGTCCGATGTCGATCTGCTCGCGCCAGTCGACCTTGCCCTGCGTGCGCTCGCCGCCGACGCGGGTGTACCCGCGGAAGTGCGGGCTGTTGACGTTCTCGATGGCGAGCTTGTCGGCCTCCGGGAGGGCGAAGAAGTCGCGCGCGGCCCGGTGCAGGCGTGCCTCCAGCTCGGGGGAGACCCCCGTGCCGGTGAGGTAGAAGAAGCCGACGTCGTGGGTCGCGGCGCGCAGGTCGTCGCGGAACCGCGCGGCCGCCTCCGGGCCCGCGTCGAGCCGGGAGAGGTCGAGGATCGGCAGGTTGAGGTCGGTCATGGTGCGAGAGTAGGCGGCTGCGCAGCATCCGTCCCGTTTGTTGCCTTCGGTTTCGCTCCGCAGGGCGTCGCTGCGCGCCGGGCTCTCACCCGTTGCGCCCGCGACCGTCGTCCGGTGTGCTGGACGCATGACGCGTCCCCCACGCAACGTGCTCGTGACCGGCTGTTCCACGGGCATCGGCCGCCAGGCGGCATCCGCCCTCGCCCTGCGCGGCTGGCGCGTGTACGCGACGGCTCGTCGTCTCGACGCCATCGCGGATCTCGAGAGGCACGGATGCCGCCTCCTCGAGCTCGACGTGACCGATGAGGCTTCGCGGGCCGCCGCCGTCGAAGCGGTCATGGCGGCCGAGGGAGCGGTCGGCGTGCTGGTGAACAACGCCGGCATCAGCGAGCTCGGCGCGACCGCGGCCATGCCGGTGGCGCGCGTGGAGCGGATGTTCGCGACCAATGTCTTCGGCATGCTGAGCCTGACGCAGCTCGTGGTCCCGGGCATGCGCACCCGCGGCGCCGGGCGGATCGTGAACATCGGCTCGATGAACGGCCGCTGGACGATGCCGGGCATGGGCTCGTACGCCGCCACCAAGCACGCGCTCGAGGCGTTCAGCGACGCCCTTCGCTACGAGCTCCGGCCCTTCGGCATCGAGGTCTCGCTCATCGCGCCCGGCATGGTGACGACCGGGTTCGGGCACGCGGCGGCGCGGCGCAGCGACGCCGCCGCAGATGATGCGCAGTGGGCGGACTTCACGGCCCGCGTGTCGGAGCTGACGCTCACGTGGGACGCGGGGCCGCGCGCCCGGCTCGCCTGCTCGGCGCGCGACGTCGCCGAGCGCGTGGTGCGCGCAGCCGAGTCTCCGCGGCCGCGGGTCCGCTACCGGGTCGCGCCGTCGGCGACGATGATGCTGTCGCTGCGCCGGGTGCTTCCGGAGCGGGCGTTCGAGCGCGTGCTGCGCACGCAGTTCCCGTCCCCGCGGCCCTGACGCCGGCCGATGGCCGGGCCGGCGAGCGACCTGGCCATCGGCGATCGTCAGGAGGTGGGGCGGTTCATGTCGGGGATGGTGATCGGAGTGGTGGTCCCCGATGCGCCGCGATTCAGGAAGGCCATCGCGATCCCGCGGAGCAGCTGGTCGAACAGGTAGAAGTTCGCCGGCATGATCGGGAGGAGTCCCTCTCGGAACGCGATATAGCTCGGCCAGCCGACCCGGATGGTGGCGGCCGACACGTAGTCGCGCTTGAGGCCCAGCCAGTCGCCGATCTCGTTGCCGAGCTGGTACCGGACGAACTCGTTGAGGAAGCCGCGCGTCACGCCGAGGTCGACCTGCGCGGTGAGCCCGAGAAGCGTCTCGGCGAGCTCCTGGCCCTCGGGCGTCCACGCGAGCTTGGGCGTCAGGATCTGCGCAGCCTGGGCGTGTGCGGCATCCCAGGTCGCGGGGATGTACTCGTCCCGAACGCCGAGGAAGTGCAGCGCCACCTGCCACGAGTGCAGGAAGGCGTCTTGGTCGGCCGTCGACATCGGCACCCGCCACTCCTTGAGCTTCTTGTGGGCGAAGGTGCCGGTGCTGTGGAAGGTGACGAGGATGTCGTGGTTGCTGATCGGGATCTGCTCGTCGTGCCCGCTCTGCTGCCAGTGCGGCGACTGCGGCAGGAGGTGGCGGACGGCGGAGTGCACCATGCGCGTCTTGTTCGACGTCACCATGAACTCGCCCGTCCTCTCGAACGCGTTGATGTCGCTCAGGTCGTAGCCGAAGCTGAACGTCTTCGCCGCGCGGTCCTGCATGTCGGCGCCGCCCTTCGAGTGGTACACCGACCGCGCCTCGCGCGGGATGACGGTGCTCATGATGCCGCCGCCGATCCCGTAGATCATGAAGAGGTAGGTGTCCTTGCGGCGGTTGAAGTCCGCCGCGCGGCGCAGCTTGGTCCGGTCGGCCCAGGACGGCAGCTGGGTCGAGCCCTGCAGGAAGCCCGCCAGCTCCGGCGGGAGGCCGGTGGGCACCGGCTGCCAGTTGTTGACCCACGGCAGGATCGCGTCGTTGACCGCGGCCGTCTCACCGCCGGAGATGACGGAGGCCATGATGCGGTCGAGGTCGTCGTCCCACACCCACTGCGGATCGACGCCGGAGCCGGTGCCGAGCACCGACCCGGCGGGCGACCACGACCAGGCCGCTTTGGGGATGGCGACGCCGGCGAGACCGAGCGCGGCCCCCAGCGTCAGGACGGAACGTCTGGTCATTTCGGGCATGGGGATACCTGCTTCCCGACGGGGGACGGATCACGCCCGGCGACATCCTCGACGCCGGTTCCCGCGTGTCGATCCATCCAGGACGAATGTGATTCGCCGTTAACATATGTGGTGCGCGCGCCGCACAACCCCCTGATGTCCAGGGGTTTCAGAACAGGGTCAGCCGTTCTGGCGCGGATCGGGCCGGGGCGCCCGCGGTTCCTCCCGCGGCCGGCGCGATCCGGTGGGATCGTTGCGCCGTCCCTCGCGGCGGGCGAGGGTGGGATCCGCGAACAGCCAGGCCGGACGCGGCTCGACCAGCGGGCGGAAGATGCGGCGCACGGGTTTCGTCGCGAGCCCGAGGGCGATCAGCACGGATCCGATGATCACGAGCGGCAGCCACAGCCACGTCGGCTCGGCGTTGCGCAGCAGGCCGTTCTCGCGGAACGGGTAGAGCACGAACGAGTGCAGCAGGTAGACGTACATCGTGTACTGGCCGAAGTGCGTCCACCAGTGCGTGTCCCGCGGCACGAGCGCGAAGAACGCGGTCGACAGCACCACCGCGACGAGCATCAGCGCGAGGCGCACGCCGCCCGCCCACCATTGCGTGCCGCCGATCGACGCGTAGTTCTCGTCGTAGAACAGCCACTCGCGCAGGTTCATCGCGCGCCAGTCGTCGACGAAGAACCATGCGGCCCATCCGGCGACCGCGAAGAGTGCGAGTCCGCCCGCGAGCACCCACCACGGCCGGCGGTCGAGGAGTCGAAGCCGAGCGACGACATCGTGCTCGCGCAGCCACCAGCCGAGCGTGAAGAACGGCAGCAGTCCGAGCGTGCGCGACAGCGAGAACGTCGAGCCGATGTTCGGCAGGTAGCCGGCGCCGATCGAGATCACGACGGTCCACAGCAACGGCCAGCGCAGCAGCGCCAGATACGGGAGCACGAGCCGGAAGATGCCGAGCGCCAGCAGGAACCACAGCGTCCAGGAGGGCTGGGTGATGTTGGGGTTCGCCTGACCCTCGACGATCCACTTGGTGAGGGTCCACAGACCCTCGAACACGATGTACGGCACCAGGATGTCGGTGATCACGCGTGCCATCTGCGTCTTGGTCGGGGCATCCGACTTCGAGAAGTAGCCCGAGATGATCGCGAACGCCGGCATGTGGAATGCGTAGATCACGAGGTACAGGCCCAGCGCGATGTCGGAGTCGTAGGTCAGCCGCTGCACGGCGTGGCCGAGCACCACGAACACGATGCACGCGAAGCGCGCGTTGTCCCAGAACGGCGTGCGCCGCCGCGGACGGGCGATGGATCCCGTCGGGGTGGGGGTCGTCGCCGTGGGCGGAACGCTGCTGCCGGTCATCGTCACCTCTCGCCGGGGCGCAGACCAGACTAGTCGCGTGCGCCGCGCGGCACTCTCGCTTGACACCGAGTCCCACGCTGGCTGAATCTGAGTACGAGCGTGCCGACGGCGGTCGCCGGGAGGGATTCACCGATGACCGATGCTGCGACCCAGGCCGGTGCGACAGGCTCGGTGGGCGCCCGCCCGGTGGTGACCGTGAGCACCGGCGCGATCCGAGGCACCCGGGAGGGCGCGCTCGACCGCTTCCTCGGCATCCCGTACGCCGCCCCGCCGGTGGGTGAGCGCCGCTTCCGGGCGCCCGAGCCCGCCGCGGCGTGGGTGGGGGAGCGGGATGCCTCGGCCTTCGGCCCGACCGCGCCCCAGCGGCCGTACAGCCCGGCGATCGCGAAGTACCTCGGCTCCGTCGAGATCCCCGGCGACGACATCCTCACCGTGAACGTGTGGACGCCTGCGGACCGCGCCCCGGACGCCGCTCTGCCCGTGCTGGTGTTCGTGCACGGCGGCGCGCTCACGCGGGGCGCGACGGCGCTGCCCACCTATGACGGCGAGCGATTCGCGCGGCACGGCATCGTGTACGTGTCGATCCAGTACCGGCTCGGCCAGGAGGGCTTCGCGGTGCTCGACGACGTGCCGCAGAACCTCGGCGTGCTCGACCAGGAGCTCGCCCTGCGCTGGGTGCGCCGCGAGATCGCCGCCTTCGGCGGAGACCCCGCCCGCGTCACGGTCATGGGGCATTCGGCCGGTGCCAACACGCTCACGGCTCTGCTCGCCCTCCCGCACGCGAAGGAGCTGTTCGACCGCGCGATCCTGCAGTCGGGCCCGCTCGAGGCGCGGCCGCCCAAGAAGGCGGGTCGCATGACCCGCGAGATCGCCCGGCGCCTCAAGGTCGCCACCACCCGTGCGGGGTTCTCCGGCGTCCCTGCGGACGAGCTCGTCTCGCAGCAGACCGCGCTCGCCGCGGGCGGTTCTCCGCTCGGCGGCGGGCCGACGGTCGCGCTGGTGATCGGGGGTGAGGCCGTGCCGCGCAGCCCGCTCGATGCGCTGCTCGCGGGCGCGGGTCGAGGCATCCCGGTGCTGATCGGCTCCACCAGCGAGGAGTACCGGCTCTGGCTCGTCCCATCCGGGGCGGTCGACAAGGCGAGCTGGCTCACGGTGACCGTCGCGCGGCTGGCCGCGCGCGTGCCGGCGCGGATCGTGCGGGCTCACCGCGCGCGCCGCCCCGGCGCGAAGCCGGGGGAGGTGCTGGGCGAGGTGATCGGCGACATGCTGCTGCGCGGACCCATCACGCGGTTCGCCGACAGCCGCGTCGGGTCGACGGAGTCGCCGACGTGGGTCTACGAGTTCCGGTGGCGGAGCCCCGTCGACGGGCTCGGCGCCGCGCACGTCATGGAGCTCGGCTTCGTGTACGACCGGCTCACCGAGCCCGACGCGGTCGGCATCGGGGGTCCGGACGGTCCCCAGACCCTCGCTGACGCGATGCACCGGGCGTGGGTGTCGTTCGTGGTCGACGGCGATCCGGGCTGGGAGGCATGGTCGGCGCGGCGCCCGGTGCAGGCGTTCGACGCCGACGGCGGGCACATCGACTACGCGCCGCGCCAGAACGAGCTCGACGGTCTTCCCGAGGGGTAGTCTCGCAGGCGCGATGACGACGATCGACGACGCGCTGCAGCGCGACCAGGCCATTCCCGACCTCGATTGGCATGTGTTCCCGGGCGGCACCGAGCGCGACGTGTTCCGCGCCCCGAGCGGCGGTCTCGCGCGGGTGCGCCTGGGCGACCGCGATGCGCCGAGGGTCGTGCTCGTCCCCGGTGTGGCGGGATCGAAGGAGGACTTCGTCCTGCTGTTCCCGCTGCTCGCCGCCGCCGGGTACCGCGTCGAGTCGTACGACATCGCCGGCCACTACGAGTCGGCGGGGGCCGGCCCGCAGCACCTCCACCCGCCGCGCGATCAGTACGACTATGCCCTCTTCGTCGACGATCTCATCGCGATCCTCGAGGACGGCGGCCCCGCCCACGTGCTCGGCTACAGCTTCGCGGGCCTGGTCACCGAGCTCGCGCTCGTCGAGCGTCCCGACCTGTTCCGGAGCCTCACGCTCATGGCTGCGCCGCCCGCGACCGGCCAGGTCTTCCGTGGCGTGAAGCACATCGGGCCGATCTCCGACATGTCGCCGCACCGCGCCGCAGGGCTCATCCTGTGGGGCATCCGATACAACCTCAACCGCACGCCTCCCGGCCGCATCGCCTTCGTGCGCGAGCGGCTCGGCGTCACCGGCCGCGCCTGCATCGACGACGTCGTCGGACTCATGATGTCGACGCCCGACTTCGCCGACGCCGTCGCGGCCACGGGCATCCCGAAGCTCATCGCCGTCGGCGACCAGGACCTCTGGCCACAGGCGCAGCACGATGCCTACGCCGCGCGCATCGGCGCCCGCGTCGCGACGTACCCCACGGGGCACGCGCCGTGCGAGACCGCCCCGCACCAGCTCGCGCGCGACATGCTGCAGCTCTTCGCCGACGCGCAGTGAGAGGGGTGGATGCCGCGGCCCGCGGCATCCACCCCTCGTCTCACTTGATCGAGCCCCGCGTGACGCCCGAGATCACCCAGCGCTGGCTGAAGATGTAGACGATGAGCAGCGGCGCCATCGCCATCAGGTAGGACGCGAACGCCACCGTGTAGTCGGTGTTGAACTGCCCCTGGAAGACGTACTGCGCGAGCGACAGCGTCCGCGCCGAGGGCTCGGTGAGCACGACGAGCGGCATGATGAAGTCGTTCCACGCCCACACGCACGTGAGGATGCCGACCGTCGCGTTCATCGGCATCAGCAGCGGGAAGATCACCTGCCAGAACACCCTCCACGTCGAGGCGCCGTCGACGCGCGCGGCCTCTTCGAGCTCGATCGGAATCGAGCGGATGTAGGCCGTGTAGATGAAGATGTTCAGCGACAGCCCGTAGATCGTGTACAGGATGATCATGCCGGCCTGGTTGTCGAGTCCCAGGATGGACGTCTGCTTGACGAGCGGCAGCATGATGATCGGGAACGGGATGAACAGCGCCGCCAGCAGGTAGAAGAACACGCCCTTGAAGAACGGGCGGTGGATGTTGCGGGCCAGCGCGTACGCCACGATCGAGCTCGTCAGCAGGGTGAACGCCACCGAGCCGACCGTGATGATCGCCGTGTTCAGCAGCGCCTGCGGAAAACTCGTCCGCACCCAGGCATCGGCGAAGTTCTCCCACCGGATCGGGTTCGGCAGTTCGAACCCGGTGCCCTCGGTCAGCTGATCCGGCGTCTTGAGAGCGACGACGACCGCCAGGTACAGCGGGATCAGCACGGTGAGCGAGCACACCGCGATGAGCGCCGTCGCCCACCAGTTGGTCTTGCGCGTGTCGTCGTCAGGCTCCCCGCGACGCTTGCGGCGATCGTTCGCCGTGACGGCGTCGACCTCCTGCTCGAGCTGGGACGCGGTGTTGGTCATGGTGGTCATCAGAAGTCGGCCTCTCTGCGCTGAAGGACCCGGAACTGCAAGAGCGAGACGACGGTGATCACGATGAAGAAGATCACCGCGTTGGCCGTCTGGTAGGCGAACTCGCCGCCCGAGAAGCCGCCCCGGAAGATGAGCAGCGTCACCGATTCGGTCGACGTGCCCGGGCCGCCGTTGGTGAGGGCGACGATCGGGTCGAAGACCTGGAGGAACCCCTTGAGGCTCAGCACCACGTTGATGGTGAAGAAGGCGCCGATGAGGGGGAAGGTGATCGACCGGAACTGCCGCCACGGGCTGGCGCCGTCGAGGGACGACGCCTCGTAGAGCTCCGACGGGATCGTCTGCAGCCCCGACAGGTAGATGATGATCGCGAAGGCGCACGCCTGCCAGACGGCGAGCGCGACGATCGCGGTCCACGCCCACGTCTCGTTGGTGAGGATGTTGTCGCGGAACAGCGGGATGCCCGAGAGGATCTTCGGCAGCGAGTTCGAGAAGAAGAACTGGAACACGTAGCCGATCACGAGGATCGCGAGGATATAGGGCACGAAGTATACGCCGCGCCAGAAGTTGCGCGCCTTGATCTTCGCGTTCAGTCCGAGGGCGATCGCCAGCGAGAACACGTTCGTCAGGATCGTGGCGACGATGGCGAACAGGAACGAGAAGCCATAGGCCTGCAGGACGCGGTCGTCTTTGAACAGGTTGAGGTAGTTCGACAGACCCACGAAGTTCCAGGCGCCGTAGCCGGCGTAGTTCGTGAAGCTGAAGAAGATGCCCACCACGACTGGCAGGGTGTGGAACGCGGCGAACGCGATGACCGCGGGCCACACCATCCAGTAGTAGGCGGGGAGGGCACGCGAGGAGTCGCTGCGCGTGCGGGACGCACGCTTGCGCGCGGTGCCGACCGGAGTGGACCGAACGGCTTGGGTGAGGGTGGTGGCCATGTCATTCTCCCGTCACGGGGATCGTGCGGGCGGCCACTTTGGCCCACTCGCTGTCGAGGGTCTGGAGCGCCTTCTGGGCGTCCCCGTCGAACAGGAACTGCTGGTCGGTGGGGATGAGGGGAAGGGCCGGCGGGATCTGGTGGTCGATGAAGCCGGTGATCCGCTGATCCTCGAAGTACGGCCGCACCGACTGCAGCGCGGGATCGTCGCTGAGCTCGGCGCCTTCGACCGAGGGCACCATGTTCTGCGAGGCGGCGAACTTCTCGATCACCTCCGGCTGGAACACGTAGTCGATGAAGCGCATCGCCGCGTCGTGCTTGGGGCTGTCCTTTCCGAGCGTGAAGACGACGTCGACGCCCGAGACGAGGAGGCTCTCACCCGGCTCGTCGGTGGGGTAGGGGAAGATCCCCATCCGGATGTCGGGGTTCACCTGCTTGATCGGGTTGGTGGCCCAGATGCCCTGCAGCAGCATCGCCGACTCGCCGCGTGCGAACGCCGCGTTGCCGTCGTCGTAGGTCTTGCCGCGGTAGCCGTCCTGCATGTACGAGTACAGCTGGTACTGGCGATCCATCGCCTCGGCGAAGTCCTTCTCGAACGACACCTCGGAGTCGGGGCCGACGTTCTCGCCCTCTTCGCGCATCTTGTCGAAGAAGCCGTCCTGCGCCGGGTAGGCTCCCAGCGCGTTCCACGAGGGAATGCCCGTCCACGAGTCGGCGAGCGTGCCGTAGAACGGCTGGATGCCGGCATCCTGCAGTGCGTCGCACACGGCGATGAACTCGTCCCAGGTCTGCGGGACCTCCAGCCCCTGCTCCTCGAAGATGTCCTGGTTGTAGATCACACCGTTGGCGTTGTTGACGTAGCCCAGCCCGTTCACCTCGTCGCCGTAGGTGCCGAGGTCGGCGAGGATGTCCTGCACGGCCGGGCTGATCGTGTCGAGCACCGGCTCGTTCGAGAAGTCGTAGAACACGCCGGCCTGGGCGAGCCGGCCGAAGTTGCCGTTCGCGTTGAGGGTGATGACATCGGGGATGCGATCCTTCACCAGCAGCGTGCGGATCGCCGTATCGGCATCCGCGACCTGGTTCTGGACCACCTTGATGTCGGGATTCTCGGCCTCGAAGCCCGCGATGATCTCGTTGAAGTCCTCAAGCGCCTCACCCTTGAACTGGAAGAAGTTCAGGGTCGTCACGCCGTCGGCGGGATTCTGGGCGCAGCCGCCGACGGCGACGGCGGTTGCGGCGACGACCGCGACCGCGAGGGGCCGGATCCATCGTCGGTGAATGGTTCTCATCGTGCGCCTCCTTGCGCGTGGGGGTGGGGGAGTGTTCAGTTCTCGGCGATGAGTTCGACGACCATCGCCTGCTGCGGGCGCTGCACGGGTGGGCGCACGCCCACTTCGCCGAGCTGAAGCCCGGTGAGCACCGTCGTGGTCTCGGCCCATTCGAGGGAAGACTGCCCGGCGTCTTCGCGGTCGCGCGTCAGGACGCGAAGTCGGTAGGTCCGTGCAGGGTCGAGTCCCGGCATCCGGATGCGTCCGGGCGGGTAGGCGGCGCTCGTCGCGGTCTGGACGATGGTGAACACGGCGGAAGACGCATCCGCCGCGACCACACCGCGCACGTCGATCCCCGGCTCGACGCCGTCGACGTGGACGATGCGACCCGACGCGATGAGCGGGCGCAGGCGCTTCGCCAGCGCGACCCACTCCGCCACCTCGGCGCGACCGGCGTCGTCGAGGGTCGTCAGATCCCACTCGATGCCGAAGTGGCCGAGCAGGGCGACAGCGCCGCTGAGGCCGACGGAGACCGTGCGGCCGGAGGAGTGGACGACGGGGGTCGTCAGGTGCATTCCGAGCATCTCGGGCGGCACGACGATGCCGGTGTGCTTCTGGTTGTCGAGCCGCTCGAGCGGATCCAGGCTGTCGCTGGTCCAGACGCGGTCGGTGCGGTCCAGGATCCCGAGGTCGACGCGCGCGCCACCGGAGGCGCAGCTCTCGATCTCGAGTCCGGGGTGCGCAGCCTTCAGCTCGTCGAGCAGGCGGTAGACCGCGAGCGTGTGCTCATGGACCCGGGCGGAGCCGGCGGGTCCGCTCGCCGCGTCGACGAGGTCGCGATTGTGGTCCCACTTCAGATAGGCGATGGGGTACTCGTCGAGCAGCGCGTGCAGGTGCTCGGCGATGTGGGTGTACGCCTCCGGGTGTGCGAGGTCGAGGACCTGCTGTTGGCGTGCCGACGGCGGCAGCGACATCCGTCCCCGCAGGATCCAGTCCGGATGCCGGCGCGCGAGGTCGCTGTCGGGGTTCACCATCTCGGGCTCGACCCAGATGCCGAACTCCATGCCGAGCGCACGCACGTGGTCGACCAGCGGATGCAGGCCGTCCGGCCACACCTCGGTGTCGACCGTCCAGTCGCCGAGTCCGGCGGTGTCGTCGCGACGGCCCTCGAACCAGCCGTCGTCGAGGACGAACCGCTCGATGCCGACGGATGCCGCGGCATCGGCGAGTGCGGTGAGGCGCTCGAGGGAGTGGTCGAAGTAGACCGCCTCCCAGGTGTTGAGCGTGACAGGGCGAGCTCGCCGCGGATGCTGCGGGCGCGCGCGCCACTCGGCGTGGAAGCGCGCCGAGAGCTCGGTCAGGCCATCGCCCCACGAGCCGATCACCCAGGGGGAGCTGTAGGCGGCGCCGGCGGCCAGCACGACCTCGCCGGGCAGCAGCAGCTCGCCGCCCGAGAGGAACGCGTCGCCCGTGGTCGTCCGCTCGGCGATGACCCGGTGATTGCCGCTCCAGGCCACGTGGATACCGTGCACACGCCCCCGCTCGAAGCCGAAGCCCGGCCGGCCGGCCGCGAGCAGGATCGCGGAGTCGGCGCCGGTGCGGCCGCGACGGCTCTCGCGGACGTGGGAGCCGATACTCAGGGTGCGCCGCTGCGGTGAGCGCTCGCGGAGGTGGTGGCCCGTCGTGTCGAAGACCTCGGTGGCGTCCCAGGGGAGGGGGAAGGTGGGATGGGCCGACTGCAGCGTGTAGGGCGTGCCACCGGTGTTGCGCACGGTGACGCGCTGGTGGAACAGGCCGCTCATGCCGATCCTCACCTCCACGCGCACCGCGAGGCCCGCCTCGGCGTCGGCGAGAGCGATGCTCGCGCGGTGGTCGCCGGCCTGCACATCGGCCAGCGCGAGCCGGGTGCTCAGCCCCGAGCCTTCGCGGTGTCCCTCGAGACCGGGGGTTCCGAACCAGCCCTCGGCGCCGGTGGGGAGCAGCGTCAGCGCGGGCGTCGCGTCGAGACCTCCCGAGACGCGCTGTGCTCGGGCGGCGATGGCGAGCGAGCGGAGCGTCTCCGGCGTCGAATCCGCGAGAGCAGCGCCCCAATGAACGATGGCCGGCGCCGGGGCGGCATCGAGATCGATGACGACACTCGTTCCTCCCCGGCCGAGGTGCAGAACGCGAGGATCCGGGGCAGAGACGGTGTGCTCGGCGGCGAGCTGCCTGTCGGTGCTGTGCATGGAGTTAGTTCTACCATGGAAGTAATAACGAGAGCAAGAGGGTGATTGTGCGCGGGTATCCCGCTTCAGCAGTGCGATTCGTGCCAGAATGAAAGCATTTCGGCCCCGGATGGGAGATCAACGAGGATGCTGACCGACAGCGAGCGCGCACTCGCCCGAGCCGTGCTCATCCATGGCCCGATCGCTCGCAGCGCACTGACGACCCGCCTGGGGCTCTCCCCTGCGAGCCTCACTCGACTCGCGAAGCCCTTCCTCGATCGCGGGTACCTCGTTGAACTCGACGACCTCGCCGACGGGTCGGTCGGGCGGCCGGTGCGCCCGCTCGACGTCGCGCCGGGCCTCGGGAGCTTCGCCGGAGTGAAGATCACCGGCGACGCGATCGAAGTGGTCGTCACCGACGTTCGTGCGGGGCTCCTCGCCCAGCGCACGCTGCCGCTCGACACGCACGAACCCGCGATGGTCGCTGTACGTATCGCCGAGGCGATTCGCGCGCTCGACATCGACTCGCTCGTCGGAGTCGGCGTCGCGCTCGGCGGAGCCGTCGACGCGGGCGTCGTGCGATACGCCCCGTTCCTGGAGTGGGAGGATGTCGCGTTCGCGTCGCTGCTCGAGCAGCATCTCGGTGTTCCGGTCGCGCTCGAGAACGACCTCGTCGCGCTCGCCGAGGCGGAGCGCTGGTTCGGACTCGGTCGGGGCATCTCCGGCTTCGTCGTGCTGACCATCGGCGCGGGCGTCGGCTACGGCCTCGTCGTGGGCGGCGAGGTGGTGCGCACGGCGGAGGCAGGGCTCGGCCTGGGCGGCCACATCCCCCTGAGCGACAACGGTCCGCTCTGCCAGGCCGGCCATCGAGGCTGCTCGCAGGCCATGCTCACGTCGGGGTCGATCGCCGCGCAGGTGTCGGCGGCACTGCAGCGCCCCGTGAGCTACGACGAGGTGCTGGCGCTCGCCGCCGCAGGCGAGCCTGCCGCCGTGACGGTGGTCGACGCCGCGGCCGACGCGCTCGGCCGGTTCATCGCGGTCGCGGCCAATCTCACCTTCCAGACTGCGGCGGTGCTGGCCGGCGAGGGCATCGGGCTCTACGCGATCGGCGAGGACCGCGTGCGCGCGGCGATCTCCGCGGGGCGGGATCCGCGGGCGGAGCCCGTTCGGCTCTTCGTCGATGACTCAGCCTTCACCGCGTGGGCGCGCGGCGCGGCCGCCGTCGCGATCCAGGCGGCCGTCGACCGGCTGCGGCTCGACTGAACACGGCGCGCGCGGACTGAGCGAGGTCGCGGCATCCGTTCCGGAATAATCTTGGTGCGCACACGTTGCACGAGATACATTCATTTGCATGGATTCGCACGACGGAGAACCCGCACGGCGAAAGAGCGGAGAAGCGATCGTGAGCGAGAGCACCACGTGGTCGGGTATGCAGTTCGGCATCTTCACGGTGTCCGACATCACCCAGGACCCGACCGACGGCACCACGCCCAGCGAGGCGGAGCGGATCAAGGCGACCCTGAAGATCGCCAAGCACGCCGAGGAGGTGGGCCTCGACGTCTTCGCGCTCGGCGAGCACCACAACCCGCCGTTCTGGTCGTCGTCGCCGACCACGACGCTCGCGTACATCGCGGCGCAGACCGAGCGCCTCATCCTCTCGACCGCCACGACGCTCATCACCACGAACGACCCGGTGAAGATCGCCGAGGATTACGCGATGCTGCAGCACGTGTCGGACGGTCGCGCCGACCTCATGATCGGCCGGGGCAACACCGGCCCGGTGTACCCGTGGTTCGGCAAGGACATCCGCCAGGGCCTGCCCCTCGCGATCGAGAACTACAACCTGCTGCACCGCCTCTGGCGGGAGGACGTCGTGGACTGGGAGGGCCAGTTCCGCACGCCGCTGCAGGGATTCACCTCGACCCCGCGCCCCCTCGACGGTGTGGCGCCCTTCGTGTGGCACGGCTCGATCCGCACGCCCGAGATCGCGGAGCAGGCCGCGTACTACGGTGACGGCTTCTTCGCGAACAACATCTTCTGGCCCAAGGAGCACTACCAGCGCCTGATCCAGCTCTACCGCCAGCGCTTCGCGCACTACGGTCACGGCACGCCCGAGCAGGCGATCGTCGGCCTCGGCGGACAGGTCTTCATGGCTGCGAACTCGCAGGACGCGGTGAAGCAGTTCCGCCCGTACTTCGACAACGCGCCGGTCTACGGCCACGGCCCGTCGCTCGAGGACTTCAGCGAGATGACGCCGCTCACGGTGGGATCGCCCCAGCAGGTGATCGACCGTTACGCCGCGATGCGTGAGACCTACGGCGACTACCAGCGCCAGCTGTTCCTCATGGACCACGCCGGGCTGCCCCTCAAGACCGTGCTCGAGCAGCTCGACATCCTGGGCGGTGAGGTGGTTCCGGTGCTCCGCAAGGAGCTGCAGAAGAACCGTCCGGCGGACGTTCCGGATGCTCCGACCCACGCGAACCTCGTGACCGCGAAGTACGGCGACGAGGCGCCGCGCCAGGCCGTTCCCGGCGCGAACCGCGGCGACAACCTCGTAGGCTCGAGCCCCTACGCCGACACCCCCGCCCCTGCGGGCGCGGCGTTCGGTCTCGGCCGGAAGGAGGCGTGACATGACCAGCTCCGCACGCCGCATCGCGGTGATCTCGGCCGGTCTGTCGAACCCGTCGTCTACCCGCATGCTCGCCGACCGGCTCGCCGCAGCGACCGCGAAGCAGCTCTCGGAGCGTGGCATCGAGGTCGAGGTCGACGTGTTCGAGCTGCGCGACTACGCGCACGACATCACGAACAACCTCCTCACGGGGTTCGCGCCCCCGGCGCTCGAGTCGGTCATCAACGCGGTCGTGTCGGCCGACGCGGTCATCGCAGTGACGCCGATCTTCTCGACGAGCTACTCGGGACTCTTCAAGTCGTTCATCGACGTGCTCGACCCCGACGCGCTCACCGGCAAGCCCGTGCTGATCGGCGCGAACGCGGGCACCGCCCGCCACTCGCTCGCGATCGACTACGCGATCCGGCCGCTGTTCACGTACCTGCACGCCGAGCCCGTCTCGACCGGAGTGTTCGCCGCATCCAGCGACTGGGGTGCCTCGGCCGACAACGTCGCCCCGCTGGGCGAGCGCATCGACCGTGGCGCCCGGGAGCTCGCCGACGCCATCGCGCGCCGTGAGCCGGCCTCCGACGCCGATCCGTTCGACCCCGCCAACTACCTCGGTGAGGGACGCTCGTTCGGCCACCTGCTCGGCGGTCTCGCGGGGGAGTAGCCCTCAGCCGAGAACGACATCCTCCGGTTCGCGGAGGGGGCGCCACGCGCTCTCTCCGCGAACCGTCGTCGTTGCGAGCACATCGGCATCGACGAGCGCACCGAGGTCGATGCCCGACAGCTCTTCGATGTCGGCGATCCGCACCTGGAAGGTGCGGAAGGCACCGAGCGTCGGCACGTCGAGCACTCCTTCGCGCAGGTCGATCAGCTCCGACTGATCCAGCACGAATCCGGCCGCGGCGAGGCGCGGCGCCCCGCCTTCCCGCGTCGTCCACGCGGCGACCTTGAAGAATCGGCGCGGAACACGGATGCCGCGGTACGGCGGGTCGTCTTCGGCCAGCACCGGTGCGGTGAAGACGCTGATCCGCTCGTCGGTGGTCTCGGCGAACTCGAGCACGTGGTCCTCGAGTCCGAGCCACAGCTCCTTCGACTGGTTGAACCCGCTCGCCTGCGGTGCGGCGTTCGGGTAGGTGAACGTCGCCTCCGTCGCCCGCCGCGCCTCTTCGGCCGACCCCCAGCCGGGGTCGCGGCGGCGCACGAGGTGGCCGCGGTCCAGGTCGTTCGAGGCGTAGACGGCCGGACCCGCCTGCTCCGCCGCGGGGATCCGCGGATCGAGGTCCCAGCTGCCCGTCCGTGGCGGGTCCTGCAGCGCGGCGCCGTCGATGTTCACGCCGGTCACCGCCGCGAGCCGGCGCTCCGGGTCGAGCAGCACGGTGAACCGCGGGTAGGTCAGCTCGCGCACGTCGCGTCCGTCGCCGGGACGGGGGAGCGGGAGCGGGATGCCGAGGAAGGCGTCGTCGTATGCGTCCGAGGTCACGTCTGCCACGCGCCCATCATGGCCCCAGCGGGCGACATCGCGCGACGTCGAGGCTCACTCACCGTCGGCCGCCCTTCTCGCGCCGAGCCGGCGGGCGAGGACCGCGTCGATGGCGAGCCCGAGCCCGACCGCGAACGCGACCGAGACGACCACCGCCACGACCGGCCCACCGGGCACCAGCGTCGCCACCACTGCCCCCACGAGGGCCTGGTAGATCGCCCAGGCGAGGGCGGCGAGGCCCGCGACCGCGAGGTAGCGCGGCGCCGGCAGGCGCGTCGCACCCGCCGTCAGGTTGACCGCGAGTCGTGCGAACGGGATGAACCGAGCGGTGAACAGCACCAGGGCCGCGCGGCGCTCCAGGCGCAGCCGCGCCCAGGCGAAGGCGGCCTGCGCGCGCGACGTGCGCATCCACCGCCAACGCTCGAGGCCGATCGTGCGCCCCACGAGGTAGCACGCCGCGTCGCCGGTGAGAGCGGCCGCCGCGGCCACGAGGACGATCGCCACGAGGGCGGGCTCGCCCTGCGACACCGCCAGCGCCCCCAGCGCGGTGACGGCGGCCTCGCCCGGTATCACCACCAGGAACGCGTCGCCCAGCACGAGCACGAACAGCAGCGGCAGCGCCCATGCGCTCGACGCCACCGTGGTGAGCAGGTCCTCGACCATGTCTTCTTGGTAGCCGCCCGCGGTGAACGGCGACGGAACGGGGCACGTCCGGTGACCCGCCGCGGTGCATCCGGTGAACTCTTGCGCACGGACGCCGGTTCGCGGCATCCGTCCTCGCTCGTCCCGTCACCCTGGAGGCGTGAGAGTCGCACTGCTCGCCGAATCGTTCCTGCCCCACATGAACGGGGTGACGGGGTCGGTGCTCCACGTCCTGCGGCATCTGGCCGCCGAAGGACACGAGACGCTCGTCATCGCACCGCGCGCCGGGGAGATCACCACCGACCTCCACGGCGCCCGCACCGAGCTGCTGCGCTCGGCGCCCCTGCCGTCGTATCCCGAGGTGCGCGTGGTGTTCGCGCGCGCCGCCCGGCTGACGGCGATCCTCCGCGAGTTCCGGCCGGATGTCGTGCATCTGGCGTCGCCGTTCGTGCTCGGCTGGCAGGGTCTCGCGGCCGCCGACGCGCTGCGCGTGCCATCCGTCGCCGTGTACCAGACCGACGTGGTCGCGTACGCGGAGAAGTACGGGATGCCGCAGGCCGCCGCGCTCGTCGGACGCCACATCGGGCGGCTGCACCGCAGGGCGACGCTCACCCTGGCGCCGTCGACGGCGTCGCTGCAGCAGCTCGAGCGCCTCGGCGTCGACCGCCTCCGTCGCTGGGGGCGCGGGGTCGACGTCGAGCGCTTCGGCCCGGAGCGGCGCAGCGACGGCTGGCGTGCGGAGGTCGCGCGGGGAGAGACGATCGTCGGCTACGTCGGCCGCCTCGCCCCCGAGAAGCAGGTCGAGGATCTCGCGGCGCTCGCCGGGCTCCCGGGGACGCGCCTCGTGATCGTCGGCGACGGACCGTCACGACCCGTACTCGAGCGCGCGCTGCCCGACGCCGTCTTCACCGGGCATCTCACCGGACCCGCGCTCGCCGAGGCGCTCGCGAGCTTCGACGTGTTCGTGCACCCCGGCGAGAGCGAGACGTTCGGGCAGACGATCCAGGAGGCGCTCGCCAGCGGCGTGCCGGTCGTCGCGACCGGCGTCGGCGGACCCGTCGATCTGGTGCGATCGTCGGTCGACGGCTGGCTCTACCGGCCCGGCGACCTGGTCGACCTGCGCGCGCGGGTCGCCGATCTCGTCGGCGATGACGGCAAACGCCGGGCGTTCGCTGCGGCGGCGCGCGAGTCGGTGCGCGAGCGCACGTGGCACGCCGTCTGCAGCCGCCTGGTCGACCATTACGACGAGGCACGGATGCTGCGCCCCATCGACGACGCGCAGCCCCAGCGCGCGGCGACCCGGCCGGCGGTTCCGACGCCCGCTCCGCGGCGCTCGTGGTCGCGGTTCGTCGCGCTGGGCGACTCCATCACTGAGGGGCTGTGCGACGCCTCGCGCATGCCGGCGGGCCAGTACCGCGGGTGGGCGGACCGGCTCGCGCAGCTGCTCGCGCACGCGGGCGGCTCCGGGGAACCGTTCCGCTACGCCAACCTCGCGGTGCGCAGCCGCCGGGTGAAGCACGTCGTCAGTGAGCAGGTGCCGCGGGCGCTGGCCCTCCGGCCGCAGCTGGTGTCGATCCTCATCGGGGCCAACGACCTCGTCGGGCGCCGCGTCGACCCGATCGCCGTCGCGCGCGACCTCGAGCAGTCCGTGGGCGAGCTGCGCGCAGCCGGCATCGACGTGCTCCTCGTGACGCCCTTCCTCCCTCGTCGGCGCCCTGCGCGGCTGTTCGCCCGCCGGTTCGCGGTGTTCTCGTCCGAACTGCGCCGGATCGCCGCAACCACCGGCGCGGTGCTCGTCGACACCGACGCGTTCCTCGACGCGCGCGGGCTCCCCGCCATCGGCGACCTCGACCTCTGGGCCGACGACAAGGTGCACCTGCGCCCGCGCGGCCACCGCTACCTCGCGTACCGCGCGGCCGAGGCGCTCGGGGTGCCCGACGCCGAGGCGCTCGGCGAGCTCGACGCGAGCCTCCACGCCGACGACGACCCGGTGCTGCCGGGCACGTGGCTGCGGCGGGATGCCCTGCCGTGGGTCTGGCGGCGCCTCCACGGGCGCACGGCCGGCGACGGGCTCGTCGCCAAGCACGCCGACTACGTGCTCATCGGAGGACCCGGCGACGTGCCTGCTCGCGTGCACGCCGGCTGAGGCATCCGCTCCGTCCTTCAGTCCGCCTCGCCGATCGTGCGCCGGGCCAGCAGCGCGGCCGCGAAGAAGCAGAGGGCGCCGATGCCCGTGCCGAGGTTCGCCCACAGCGGGCTCACGAGCTCACCTGTCGACGGCACCACGAACGCCGCGACCGCCGACACCCCGAAGGCGATCGACCCCAGCAGGTTGAGGCCGGTGCCGTGCCATGTGCGCGCGTCGCGATCCCACAGCGTCCCCCGGTCCTTCGTCGCCACGACCGCCAGGACGCTGGAGACGAGGAAGGCCGCGGAGCCCCACGCGTCGGGCCGCCATCCGGCCCCGACGTAGTCCGGATCCGTGATCGCGGCGAAGAGGGCGGCGGCGGTCGACACGTTGAACAGGAGCGTGCCGGCGAACTGGATGGCGGCGGCCCACCAGTCGAAGCGATCGGCCCGGTTCATCCGCGCGTCCGGGGTGCGGCGCCCGCTCAGCAGGAGCTGGATGAGACCCGCCGTGGTGAAGAAGATCGATCCGGCGAAGAACGTGACGTTCGCGCCGACAGGACCCGCCCACGCGGCGTAGGCCGGGACGACGCCGATGAAGAACAGCGCCGACCCGACCGCGAAGCCCCAGGACTCCCGCCGGAGTCGCCGGATCCGCCGCGCGGTCGGGTCCAGCGGTCGTCGCGCACTCAATGGTGGAAGCTGGGGCCGATGCCGGGGTGGGGCATGGGGCTGTCGAGCGAGTCGAGGAACTCGGTCTCGCTCTTGATGTCCTTCAGCAGGTCCTCGGCGAGGTCGCGGCTGAGCCCGTTCCGGCACACGATGCGCATGACGGTCTGCTCCGACAGCTCTCCCGAGAGCGGATACGCGGGGACGAGCCATCCCTTGATCCGCAGTCGCTCGGACAGGTGGTACAGCGTCCACTTGTCGGTGTGGCCCTCCGTGAGCCGCCAGGCGAACACCGGGATGTCGGTGCCGTCGCTGAGCAGCTCGAACGCGTCGAGCTCGCCGATCGCCGACGAGAGGAACACGGCGACGTCCTGCGAGGCCTGTTGGATCGCGGTGTAGCCGGCGCGACCGAGGCGCAGGAACCGGAAGTACTGCAGGAGCACCTGCGTGCCGGGGCGCGAGAAGTTGAGCGCGAAGGTCGGCATGGAACCACCCAGGTAGCTCACCTTGAAGACGAGGTCATCGGGGAGCGCTGCGGCGTTGCGCCAGACCACCCAGCCCACGCCCGGGTACACGAGCCCGTACTTGTGGCCCGACGTGTTGATGGATTGCACACGCTCAATCCGGAAGTCCCACTCGAGGTCGGGCTGCAGGAACGGCGCGATCATCGCTCCCGACGCGCCGTCGACGTGCATCGGGATGTCGAGCCCGGTCTTCGCCTGGATCTCGTCGAGCTTCGCGGCGATGGCCTTCACCGGCTCGTAGGCGCCGGTGTAGGTGACGCCCACGATCGCGACGACGCCGATCGTGTTCTCGTCGACGTAGTCCTCGAGCCCCGTGCCGTCCATGAGCGGGTGCTCCTCGGTGACGGGGACCAGCCGCATCTCGACGTCGAAGTAGTTGCAGAACTTCTCCCAGCACACCTGGACGGCCGAGCTCATGATGAGGTTCGGCTTCTCGGTGGACTTGCCGGCGGCGCGTCGCGCGTGCTGCCAGCGGCGCTTGAGCGCGAGACCGCCGAGCATGCACGCCTCGGACGAGCCGATGGTCGACGTGCCGATCACGTCGTCGTTGTCGGGGACGTTCCACAGGTCGCCGAGGATGCGCCAGCAGCACTCCTCGATGGCGGCCGTGGCCGGGTACTCGTCCTTGTCGATCATGTTCTTGTCGGCGGAGTCGACGGCGAGCTTGTTGGCGTAGTCGTCCATCCAGGTGCCGACGAAGGTGGCGAGGTTCAGCCGCGCGTTGCCGTCCAGCATCGTCTGGTCGCGGATCACCCGGTACGCCGTCTCGGGCAGCATCTCGCCCTCGGGGATGACGTTGTACCTCGCGGTCGTCGCCTCGCCGGCGCGGGTGAAGGTGGGCTGGAGCGCTTCGTCCTGGTACATGCATCCTCCGTCGCTTGCGGACCTGTCGCGCGGGCGCGCGCCTCGGAGCCTGCGATGCCCAGTCCACCGCACCCCCGGATCGGTCCCTTCGGTGCCGAAGCTATACCGCTGAGGTCCTGCCGTCATCCCCTACATCGCGTGAGACGGCGATGTCCCTTCGCTGTTCGGCTACGGAACGGACGGATGCTGCGCCCACGCGTACTCGGACTCCGGCCGGCCGCGCGTGCCGTAGCGGGCCGCGCGCTGTGCGCGCCCCTCGGTCACGAGGTGCTCGAGGTAGCGACGAGCGGCGACGCGCGACATCCCCAGCCTCTCCGCGGCCTCCGCAGCCGAGACCGGTCCCCGTGCGCGCACCTCGTCGCTGATGCGGGCGAGCGTATCGGCGGAGAGGCCCTTCGGCAGCGCGACCGGCGTCGCGGGTCGGAGCGCGCCGAGGAGCGCGTCGATCTCGGCCTGCGTCGGCGCGCCCGCGGCTTCGGCCGCGCGCCGCCGGAACTCGCGGTACTGCTCCAGGCGCTCGCGGAAGACAGCGAAGGTGAACGGCTTGACGAGGTACTGCGCGACGCCGAGCGACACCATCTGACGCACGACGTCGGCGTCGCGGACTCCCGTGATCGCGATGACATCGACGGCGGCGCCGCGGGCGCGCACGTGCCGCAGCACGTCCAGCCCCGTGCCGTCCGGCATCGTGACGTCCAGCAGCACGAGGTCGATCTCGTCCCCGCGCTCCAGCACGGCGTCGATCGCGGCGCGAGCGCCCGTGCACTCGGCGACGGCCTCGAAGTCGTCCAGGCGTGCAAGGTAGTCCCGGTGGAGCTCGAGCGTGAGTGCATCGTCGTCGACGAGGAGGACGCGGATCATGTCGCCCTCGCCGGAAGGATGACCACGAAGACCGTCGGGTCGTCGCGCAGCTCGACGTGGCCGCCGGCGCTCGCCACGATCGAGCGCACGAGCGCGAGGCCCACACCGCGTCCGTCGGCTCCGCCGGGCTTGGTGCTGAAGCCGTGCTCGTAGATGCGCTCGCCCAGCGCCTCGGGCACGCCGGTGCCGCTGTCCGACACTTCCATCCGCAGGGCCGCGGGGGAGGAGGTCGTCCTCCCGAACACGACGCGCACCCAGCGCGGCGCATCGGCGGCGGCCGCAGCATCCATCGCGTTGTCGATCAGGTTGCCCACGACCGACACCGCGTCGACCGGCGACAGCACGCTGCGCGGCGCGTCCGGGTCGATCTCGGCCGACCACTCGATGCCGCGCTCACGTGCCTGGGCCGCCTTGCCGAGCAGCAGCGCCCCCACGGTGGGGTCGCCGCCGCGCCGTGCGGCCACCTGGTCGACGAGCTCCTGGCTCTGCCGCGACGTCTCGGTGAGGATCTCGATCGCCTCGCCGGTGCGGCCGAGCTCGAGCAGCGACACGGCGGTGTGCATGCGGTTGCCGTGCTCGTGGGTCTGCGCGCGCAGCGCCTCGCCGAGCGTCCGCACGGACTCGTACGAGGCGACCGCGTCGCGGATCGTCCCGGCGGGCAGGTCGCCCGCGACGCGCCGTGTCGTGCGACGGGCGAGCCACGCACCCACGAGGCCCGCCGCGAGGAGTGCGAGCGCGATCGACACGACGAACGGCAGCCGCGGCAGGATCTTCGACCAGATGCTGCCGATCGTGACGCCGACCGAGACCCAGCCGACGAGTTCGCCCTCGGCCGTCACCGGCACGATCGTCCGCACCGACGGGCCCAGCGTGCCCGTGAACTCCTCGGTGAAGATGCTCGGCGTGCTCGGGATCGTGCCGAGATAGTGCCGGCCGATCTCGGCGGGGTCGCGGTGGCTGACGCGGATGCCGTCCGGGGTCATGATCGTGACGAAGTCGAGGCCCGTCTGCGCCATCACGTCAGCCGCGAGCGGCTGCAGCGCCTCCGAAGGGTCGGGTGCGCTCAGGTACTCGGCCACCTCGGGCAGTGACGCGAGGGACGACGCGACGGCCCGCGTCACCTCCTCCGCCTCGTTCCGTTCGGAGCGCTCCGCGTCGAGCACGAGCACGGCGGCGAGGGCGGCGACGATCACGGCCGCCGAGACGGCGACGACGACGAACACGCGCGATGCCGCGCTGCCCTGCTGCGTCTTCGCTGACATGGCCCTCCTCGTCGATGCCGCCGCATCCATCCTCGCCCGTCGAGGGCGGCAGAAGGGAGTCCGCGGGTGCGACCAATACGACCGTAAATCGCCGGCCGCCGCGGCGGCGCGCACGCTGTCTCACACGCCGCACCATCGAGCGGCACCGCGGAAACACCGCCGTTTCATCCCGCAGGAGGCAATGATGGCTCTCTCGACCCGCACCACGTCCTTCACGCTCCCCGGCTTCAACTGGAGGCGTGGCAAGCAGGCGTGGGACAAGCACACCTGGCTCTACCTCTCGGTCATCGCCGCCGTCGTCCTCGGCGCGATCGTCGGGCTGGTCTGGCCTGACGTCGGCGTCGCGCTCAAGCCGCTCGGCGAGGGCTTCGTCGCCCTCATCAAGATGATGATCGCGCCCATCATCTTCTGCACGATCGTCGTGGGCGTCGGGTCCATCGCGAAGGCGGCCACCGTCGGCAAGATCGGCGGTCTGGCGCTCCTGTACTTCATGGTGATGTCGACGTTCGCGCTCGCCATCGGCCTCGTCGTCGGCAACCTGCTGCACCCGGGCGAGGGCCTGAACATGGCGAACGCCACCTACGAGGCGACCGCCGAGGCGAAGACGACGCAGGAGTTCATCCTCGGCATCATCCCGACGACGTTCTTCTCGGCCTTCACCGGTGAGAGCGTGCTGCAGGTCCTGTTCATCGCACTGCTCGTCGGCTTCGCGCTGCAGCAGATGGGCGACAAGGGCACGCCGATCATGAACGCGGTGAAGCACCTGCAGGCGCTGGTCTTCCGCATCCTCGGCATGATCCTGTGGCTCGCGCCGATCGGAGCCTTCGGCGCGATCGCCGCCGTGGTCGGCACCACCGGCGTCGCCGCGATTTGGGCGCTCGGCACCCTGATGGTCGCGTTCTACATCACGTGCGTGATCTTCATCGTGGGCGTCCTCGGCACGCTGCTGTACGCGGTCACCCGCGTGAACATCTTCCGTCTCATCAAGTACCTGGCGCGCGAGTACCTGCTGATCGTGGGGACGTCCTCGTCCGAGTCGGCTCTGCCCCGCCTCATCGCGAAGATGGAGCACCTCGGCGTCTCGAAGCCGGTGGTGGGCATCACCGTGCCGACCGGATACTCGTTCAACCTCGACGGCACCGCGATCTACCTGACGATGGCATCGCTGTTCATCGCGAGCGGCATGGGGGCCCCGATGTCGATCGGCCAGCAGATCGGCCTTCTCGTCTTCATGATCATCGCCTCGAAGGGCGCGGCCGGCGTCACCGGTGCGGGCCTCGCGACTCTCGCCGGTGGTCTGCAGGCGTACCGACCCGACCTGGTGAACGGCGTCGGCGTCATCGTCGGCATCGACCGGTTCATGTCGGAGGGCCGTGCGCTCACGAACTTCACCGGCAACGCCGTCGCGACGGTGCTGATCGGCACGTGGACGAAGGAGTTCGACGCCTCCCGCGCGCGCCGCGTGCTCGCCGGGGAGCTGCCGTTCGACGAGACGACCTTGTCGGGCGACGGCCACGACGGGATGTCGCCCGCCACGGACGCGGTCGGGGTGCAGGGCCTCGAGGAGGCTGCGATCAGCGAGGCGGAGGCCAAGGAGCGCCGCGCTCGCGAACGCGAGCAGCTGCTGTCGCGCTGAGCGGACGGCACGGGCGGGCGCGGGTCGGACCCGCGCCTGCCCGTTCAGTCGTCCGGGGCGATCTCGCCGGCCTCGATCGCCGACTCGCGCTCCTCGAGCTCGAGCTCGTCGACATCCTCTTCGACCGCCTCGAGCGGGTCGATGGTCGGCGGCGGGAGCTCGAACTCCACGCTGTCGTCGACGGGCACGTCGCGCTCGTCGTCGGGGATGCGCTCTCGGAAGTCGCTCATGGCCTGCTCGCGATCACTCCTCGCCGTACGGCGGCAGCTCGTCTTCCTCGATCTCGCCCTCGAGGGGAGGGGCGTCGTCCTGACCGTCCAGGTCGGGCAGCTCGTCGGCCTCGTTCGAGATCTCGTGGAACGTCGGGTCGAAGACCATGGCCTGCTCCTATCCGCTCTTGCGACGGAACTCGCGCTTCGTGACCGCGCCGTGCGTGCCGTGGATCGCCGAGTCGCCATCCATGTGGGACTCGCCCTCGCGGTGATTCGCGTTCTTCTTGTCGAGTGCTTCCTTGAACTTGCGCTTCATCTCATCGGATGCCGCAGACGCCGGCTTCTCGTCGGTGCTCATGCCCCCACCCTAGGCGCGGCATCCGACGCTCGCCAGGGTGGGGGTCATCCGGGGTGCTGCTGATAGGCTTGGGCGGGTTGCCCTGGGGCAACCGCTCAATTCCACATGTGAGCTACACGGAGCAGGCCGGCAGGAAGCTGGTCCCCTGTGGTGGATTCCCCGCCGGACGACGTCGGGTGATCTTCTACTGGTGACCAGCGCTGGCGAACCCCGCGGCACTCCCGCGCGCCGAGATCTGCCTGTTCCTGCTCCTTCGCACAAGCTCGTGCGCGAAACGCGCGTGCGAGCCTAAACAAAGAAGGAGAGACCTCTTGGAAGGTCCTGAAATCACCGCCGCTGAAGCCGTTCTCGACAACGGCCGCTTCGGCACCCGTACCGTCCGGTTCGAGACCGGGCGACTCGCGCAGCAGGCACAGGGTGCCGTCGCCGCGTACCTCGACGAGGAGACGATGCTCCTGTCGGCGACCAGCGCCGGCAAGTCGCCTCGTGAGGGCTTCGACTTCTTCCCGCTGACCGTCGACGTCGAAGAGCGTTCGTACGCCGCGGGCAAGATCCCCGGTTCGTTCTTCCGTCGCGAGGGCCGCCCCTCGACCGAGGCGATCCTCGTCTGCCGTCTCATCGACCGCCCGCTGCGCCCGTCCTTCGTCGACGGTCTCCGCAACGAGGTGCAGATCGTCGTCACGGTGCTCTCGATCGCGCCGGGTGAGTTCTACGACGCGCTCGCGATCAACGCGGCCTCGCTGTCGACCCAGATCTCGGGTCTGCCGTTCTCGGGCCCGATCGCCGGTGTGCGCCTCGCGCTCATCCCGGGTCACGGTGAGCACGCCGACCAGTGGATCGCGTTCCCGACGGTCACCCAGCTCGAGGAGGCCGTGTTCGACCTCATCGTCGCCGGTCGCGTCCTGCCCGACGGCGACGTCGCGATCATGATGGTCGAGGCCGAGGCCACCGAGCACAGCTGGAACCTCATCAAGGCCGGTGCCACCAAGCCGAACGAGGAGATCGTCGCGCAGGGCCTCGAGGCCTCGAAGCCCTTCATCAAGGAGCTCGTCGCGGCGCAGAACGTCGTCGCCAACACCGCGGCGAAGGAGATCAAGGAGTTCCCCGTCTTCCTGCCGTACAGCCAGGAGACGTACGACTTCGTCGCGCACCGCGCGTACGACAAGCTCGTCCCGATCTACCAGATCGCCGACAAGCAGGACCGCCAGAACGCCGACGACGAGCTGAAGGACGCCGTCAAGGCGGAGCTGCTCGCCGCCGTCGAGGCGGGCGAGCTCCCGGCCGTCGCGACGACCGAGTTCTCCGCCGCCTACAAGTCGGTCACCAAGAAGATCGTCCGCGGTCGCATCCTCGCCGAAGGCGTCCGCATGGACGGCCGTGGCCTGGCCGACATCCGTCCGCTCGACGCCGAGGTGCAGGTCATCCCGCGCGTCCACGGCTCGGCGATCTTCCAGCGCGGCGAGACCCAGATCCTGGGCGTCACCACGCTGAACATGCTCAAGATGGAGCAGCAGATCGACTCGCTGTCGCCGGTGACGAGCAAGCGCTACATGCACCACTACAACTTCCCGCCCTACTCGACCGGTGAGACCGGCCGTGTCGGCAGCCCGAAGCGTCGCGAGATCGGGCACGGCTTCCTGGCCGAGCGCGCGCTCGTGCCGGTGCTGCCCAGCCGCGAGGAGTTCCCGTACGCGATCCGCCAGGTGTCCGAGGCTCTCGGCTCCAACGGCTCGACGTCCATGGGATCGGTGTGCGCCTCGACGCTGTCGCTGCTCAACGCGGGTGTGCCGCTGCGCGCCCCCGTCGCCGGCATCGCGATGGGTCTCGTGTCGGACGAGGTCGACGGCCAGACGCGCTACGCCGCGCTGACCGACATCCTCGGCGCCGAGGACGCCCTCGGTGACATGGACTTCAAGGTGGCCGGCACGAGCGAGTTCGTCACCGCGATCCAGCTGGACACGAAGCTCGACGGCATCCCGTCGTCGGTGCTCGCCGCCGCGCTCACGCAGGCCAAGGACGCGCGCCTCACGATCCTGGGCGTGCTCAACGCCGCGATCGACGGCCCGGACGAGATGGCTCCGACCGCCCCGCGCGTCATCAGCGTGCAGATCCCGGTCGACAAGATCGGCGAGCTGATCGGCCCGAAGGGCAAGACGATCAACGCGATCCAGGACGAGACCGGCGCGCAGATCTCCATCGAGGAGGACGGCACCGTCTACATCGGCGCGACCGACGGCCCCTCGGCCGAGGCCGCCCGTGCCCAGGTCAACGCGATCGCCAACCCCACCAACCCGGAGGTCGGCGAGCAGTTCCTCGGAACGGTCGTCAAGATCGCGACGTTCGGCGCGTTCATCTCGCTCCTGCCCGGCAAGGACGGCCTGCTGCACGTCAGCGAGGTCCGCAAGCTCGCCGGCGGCAAGCGCGTGGAGAACGTCGAGGACGTGCTCTCGGTCGGGCAGAAGCTGCTCGTCAAGATCACCAAGATCGACGACCGCGGCAAGCTCTCGCTCGAGCCGGTGCTCGAGGAGCCTGCTGACCAGGAGGGTCGCGCCGCGGCCAGCGAGGGCCCGGAGGCTCCCGCCGAAGGCTGACACACCTCGCCGTCCGGTGGAACCGGTCGATGAACGACGGATGCCCGTCCCCGAGAGGGGGCGGGCATCCGTCGTAGGTCGTCCGGTAGGTGCTTCACGCACCCTGTCCACCGAACAGGGGACGTATCCCCTAGGGATCAGCGCTTCGTGACCAAAGCGTTATGTAATGTTTATCCATAGTTCGCCTCAGTGAACGGCTCCCTGTCCGGACTGGCCTACCCTGTGTGTAAGCGCCGGGGGGCGCGCACAGTGATCACGACTCCCGTAGGGGATCTCGTGAGGGGGTGGCACATGGCTTACTTCGGCGTTGACTCGACGCTCCCGTCGTCGAGTCCGGATGTCGCGTCCGCGCAGCCGGGCGCCGTCGTGCGCGGCCCGCATCCCTCTGCTCCGATCCCCGTGCAGGGCCCCTCGATCGGCAGCAACGTGCGCGTCGCACTCGGTGAGAGCGGCTCGCACATCTTCCCGCTGATCCTCGGCGCCGCCGAGTTCGGGTGGAACGTCGATCTCGAGTCGAGCCACGCGATCCTCGACACGTACGCCGAACTGGGCGGCAACGCCGTGCACACCGCCGACAGCTACTCGAGCGGGCGCAGCGAGCACATCATCGGTCAGTGGCTGCAGTCCCGCGGTCTCCGCGATGACATCGTCCTGGCCGTCCGCGTGGGCGGCCACGCCGACAACCCCGGTCTCGGCCCGGTCAACCTCGTGCGCGCCGTCGAGGCTTCACTGACCCGCCTGCGCACCGACCGCATCGACGTCCTCTACCTCGACGCGACCACCGATCGCGCGTCGTCGCTCGAAGACACGCTCGCCACGGCGGAGTGGCTCGTCGAGACCGGCAAGGTGCGGGCGCTCGGCGCGATCGGCTACAGCGCCGCGCAACTCGTCGAGGCGCGCATCTTCGCGTCGGCGGGCTACCCCCGCATCACGGTGCTCGACGTCCCGTTCAACGTGCTGCGCCGCCACGAGTTCGACGCCGACCTGCGTCTCGTCGCCGGGGCGCAGGGCATGGCGGTGACGCCGTCGCACGCGCTCGAGCATGGGTTCCTCGCGGGCCGGCAGCGCTCGAAGATCCGCGGCGCCCTCTCGGTGCGCGGCGCGCAGCTCGCGGCCAACCTCAACCGCCGGGGGAGTCGCACCCTGCGCGCGCTCGACGCCGTCGGCGCCGAGCTGGGCGTCCCCGATGCGGCCGTGGCCGTCGCGTGGCTGCTCTCGCAGAAGCTCGTCACCGCGCCCATCGTGAACGCGTACGCGCCGCAGCATGTCGAGGAGCTCGTGCAGGGCGTCGGTGTCCGCCTCAGCCGCGGCCAGCTGTCCGACATCGGCCGCGCGTCGGAGTAGACGTAACCGCGGATGGGACTCACCGTCCACAAGCGCTGAAGCGCCCCGACGACGTGTCGTAGGGTGGAGGAAGTGCCTTTCCCCCAGGCACGCGATCCCCGACGGAGTGAGCTGCGTGACGCACTACATCTACCTCGTGCGGCACGGCGAGCATCAGGACGCCGAGCACGGACTCGTCGACGGACCGCTGTCGCCTCGCGGTCGCCGGCAGGCCGCGCTGCTGGCCGACCGGCTCTCCGGGGTTCCGTTCGACGCGCTCTGGCACTCGCCGCTCGAACGCGCCAGCCAGACCGCTCGCGCGGTCACCGAACGGATGCCGTCGCTCACGCCCGAACCGTCCGCGCTGCTGTTCGACTGCGTGCCGACGGGCATGACCGACGAGACCCCCGCCGCCTTCGAGCCGTTCTTCGGATCGATCACCGAGGCCGAGGTCGAGGCGGGTCGCGCCCAGATGTCGGACGCGACGAGCGAGTTCCTGGCCCGCAAGCGCGGCGAGGTGCACGAACTCCTGATCACCCACAACTTCGTGATCGCGTGGTTCGTCCGCGAGGTGCTGCAGGCGCCCGACTGGCGCTGGATGACGCTCAACCAGGCGCATTGCGGGCTGACCGTGATCGCGCAGAAGCAGGGGCGCCCGTGGACGCTCCTGTCGCACAACGACCTCGCGCACCTTCCGGTCGAGCTGCGGACCGGCCTGCCCGAGGTCTACCCCGTCTGACCCGTCCCCGCGCTCAGAGCACCTTGCCGTACCAGCGGGACGCGTTCGGGTTGTCGTTGTAGGGCTCGATCGCGACGAATCCGGTGCGCGCGTAGAGCGCTCCGGCGGCCTCGAGCGAGTGATGCGTGTCGAGCACGAGCTCGGCGGCGCCGAATCCGCGGGCGCGCTCGACGAGGTCCTCGACGAGCAGGCGCCCCCATCCGCGCCCGCGGGTGACCGGCCGGAGGTACAGGTGCTTCAGCTCGTATCGCGGGCCGAGCGGCCCGTCGGGGATGAGGCGGATGCCTCCGCAGCCCTGTGCGGCGCCCTCGTCGTCGTCGAGCACGACGAAGACGCCGGCGGGCGGCACGAAGGCCGCCGGATCGGGGAAGGTCGTCCGATACGCGACGCCCTGGTCGGCGAATCCCTCGGTGCGGATCCGGAAGTACTCGGCGAGGAGGTCGTGGGCGTCGGGCGCGTCGACGGGGGAGGGGCGGAGAGTCACCACACCTCCAGCGTAGGCGCCTGCCGCGGTCGGAAGGCCCGGCTGCTCGCCGGGCCCCCGCCTAGGATGGAGGCATGACGACACGCGTGGCCATCGTCGGCGGCACCGGAAAGCTCGGAGCGATCATCCGCGACGTGGTCGACGCCGAACCCGGGTTCGAGGTCGCCGGGGTGCTGTCGTCCCGGTCGGAGCTGTCAGAGCTCGACGGCGCCGACCTGGTGGTCGACGCGTCGACGCCCGCCGTGTCGATCGACGTCGTCCGCGCCGCGATCGAGCGCGGCATCAACGTGCTCATCGGCACCTCCGGATGGTCGGCGGAGCGCATCGCGCTGGTCCGTCCCCTCGTCGAGGCCGCCGGCACCGGCGCCGTCTTCATCCCCAACTTCTCCCTCGGCTCGGTGCTGGGCTCGGCGCTCGCGGCCGCCGCGGCGCCGTTCTTCCCGTCGATCGAGATCGTCGAGGCGCACCGTGAGACCAAGATCGACTCGCCCAGCGGCACCGCCGTGCGCACTGCGGAGCTCATCGCCGCCGCGCGCGACGGCGTCGGCCCGGTCGAGTCGCCGCACGTCGACCAGCGCGCCCGCGGCCAGCAGGTCGCGAGCGTGCCGATCCACTCCCTGCGCCGTCCGGGCGTCGTCGCCCGCCAGGAGACGATCCTCTCGGGGGCGGGGGAGTCGCTCACCATCGTGCACGACACCGTGGAGCCGGCACAGGCGTACGGTCCCGGCATCCGCCTGGCCCTCGCGGCCGCGCGCGATGCCTCTGGCGTCACCGTCGGCCTCGACAGCCTCATCGACATCGGCATCGGCCGCCGGACGGCGCAGCCTGACGGTCGCCCCGTCGACGAGGGCGGTGTGCCCGGCCAGGTCGCCCGCACCACCGGGGCATGAGCGCGCGCATCGGCGTCGCCGTCATGGCGGCGCTGCTCGCGCTGTACATCGTGCTCGTCGGACAGCGCGCGTGGCTGCTGCTCGTGAGCGGCGACCCGGTCGGCATCGCGATGGGCGCGGCGCTCGTCGTGCTGCCGCTCATCGCCGCGTGGGCGCTCGGGCGGGAGCTGTGGTTCGGCGTGCGCGCGCAGCAGCTGGGCAAGCGGCTCGAGGCCGAGGACGCCCTGCCGCAGGAGGAGGTCGCCGTGCGCCCGAGCGGCCGCGTGATGCGCGAGGACGGAGACGCCGTCTTCCCCGCGTATCGCGCTGACGTCGAGGCCCACCCCGACGACTGGCGGGCGTGGTACCGGCTCGGACTCGCCTACGACGCCGCCGGCGACCGCCGCCGCGCACGCGAGGCGGTGCGGGCCGCCATCCGGCTCGAGAAGGCCGACCGCCCCGGCTGAATCCGTCGCGGGATCAGGATGCTGCGGGCACGGCCGTCGCGACCGCGTCTTCCACCGTCGGGTGCGAGAACACGAACCCCGACTCCTCGAGCGCCTGCGGCACGACATGCGCATCCGCGGTGAGGATCGCCTCGGTGGCGTCCGCGCCGAGCGCGAGCTTCATGCCCCACACCGGCGCGCGCAGCAGGAACGGGCGGTTCATCCGCACCGCGAGTGCGAACCCGAGATCGTTCGCCGTGGCGCGCGTGGGTCCGGACAGGTTCACCGGACCGGTCAGGCGTGCGTCGATCACATGCCGGATCGCGCGCACTTCGTCCTCGAGCGAGATCCACGGCCACGCCTGCGTCCCGCGGCCGATCGGGCCGGACAGGCCGACCTTCGTCAGGAGCATCAGCGGCTTCAGCACGCCGTCGGCGTGCACGACCGGCGCCGTGCGCAGCACCGACACCGCAGCATCCGTCCCCGCGCCGTACGCCGCGGCCTCCCACTCGCCGCAGAGATCCGCGAGGAACGACTCCCCGCGCGGTGCGTCCTCCGCGAGGCGCGCGCCCGGCACCGAGCCGTAGTAGCCCACGGCCGAGGCCGACACGAGATGCGGGGCCGCCGCACCGAGCTCGCGCACCGCGCGAGCGAGTGCGCGGGTGGGCGCGATGCGCGACCACAGCAGGGTGCTCTTGTACGACGGCGTCCAGGGGAATCGCCCGATGCTCGCGCCGTTGAGCCCGACGACGGCGTCCGCACCCTCGAGCACGGCAGGATCCAGCGGCTCGGCGGTCGTGAGCCACTCGACCTCGTGCGCGGCCTCGGCGGGCCGGCGCACGAGGGTCGTCACCTCGGCGCCGTCGGCGCGGAGGCTCTCGACGAGCGCCCGGCCGATGAGGCCGGACGCCCCGGCGACGACGATCCGCCGACCGTCGTCACCGCCCGGAGGGCCTTCAGGCAAGCGTGGCCTCGATGGTGATCTCGATGCCCGCCAGGGCCTGCGAGACGGGGCAGCCGGCCTTCGCGCTCTGGGCGAGCCGCTCGAAGTCCTCGGGCTCGAGTCCCGGGACGACGGCATTGACGTTCAGGTGGCTGCCGGTGATGCCCGTGCCCGGCTTGAACGTGACCGAGGCGGTCGTGTCGATCGACTCCGGGGGAGTGCCGTTCTCAGCCAGGGCGAGCGAGAACGCCATGCTGAAGCACGACGCGTGCGCGGCGGCGATGAGCTCTTCCGGCGTCGTGACGGACGTCGAGCCTTCGCTGCGCGCCTTCCAGTTGACGGGGAAGGTCCCGAGGCCGGACGACACGAACGTGGTCTCGCCGGAGCCGTCGAACAGCCCGCCCTTCCATACCGTGGTTGCTTCGCTCGTGACGGTCATGTGGGCCTCCTCGCTGGCGGGGCGCCCGCGTGCCGGGCGTCTCGCGTCAGCCTATGGCGTCGGGCTGCCGCACCGCGATGGGTTGACAGCGGATGCTGCGCCCTCGGCCTGCGGACGGCCGACGCGGCGTCAGGCAGAGGCCGGGCGGGTGCGGCCGACGAGGCCGGCGCGCTGCAGCAGGAGGTACATCTGGCAGCCGAGGCAGAGGCCGAACACGGCGTTGAGGAACGCGGCGATGAAGGCGGCCGCCGCGGCGATCGTCAATGCCCACGGCACGCCGAACAGCTGCAGCACGAGGCCGAGAGCCGACACGAAGAGGCCGACGCCCTGCGCGAAGCGCGGCGGGCGCGGGTCCTCGAGCTCGGTCGGAGCCGACAGGCGCGGCGCCACGACCGCGCGGTAGAGCGCACCCCACGGCGCGGTGCGCGGCGAGACCACACCCCACAGGAAGAGGAGGGTCGTGACGAGCAGCAGGAGGAAGGCGGGGTCGAGGATCCGCTCGGCGACGCTCGCCGCGGAGATCGCCCATCCGTCGGCCGTCTGGGCCGTCGACAGGCCGGTGAGCCCGAGGAACACGACGATCAGCAGGAGCACGGCGGTGATGCCGGCCGCGAAGCGCGGACCGCGGGGGTCGATGCCTCGTGGGGTCGCAGCATCCCGTCGCTCAGACATTCGCGTCCTCCGCGATCAGGCGGTTGAGCTCGAGCTCGAGCACATCACGACCCGGGGCGCCGCCGAAGCGGGTCTGCACGACGCCGTTGCGGTCGAGCACGAGCGTGGTCGGCGTCTGCAGCACGTGGAAGTGCTTCGCGATGTCAGGGCGGTAGGTGAGATCGACGTCGAGGTGGCGGACGCCCTCGTGGTCGTCGGCGATCGCCGCCAGCGTGCGGTGCACACCGGGACAGCGGGCGCAGAGCTCGGTGCTGAACTGCAGGAGGGTGGCGACTTCACCCAGTCCATCGGCGCCGAGGCGGTGAGGTTCGATGACCTCGTGCTCGACGTTGCGGCGGGCGTGGGACTGTCGCCAGTTGAGGAAGACACCGAGTGCCACCGTCGCCGCGAGGAGCGCGGCGAGGGCGATGAGGGCGCCGACGAGGTTCACAGCAGATCAGGCTAACCCCTTTCACCTGAATGGAGGCCGAATCGGCGAAGATGACGCGATCGATGTCACAGAAGGCGGGTCGGCGCTGTGAGGGGAGCACACGGTGCGGGCACGGCCGGGATGCCCTGGGCGCGGGTATCGTGGCAGCCGTGACGACGCCGATCCCGACCCCGTACGAAGTCCTTCTGCGAGACGTGCTCGAGCACGGCACCCACAAGGACGACCGCACCGGCACCGGCACGACCAGTGCGTTCGGCCGGCAGATCCGGTTCGACCTCGCACAGGGCTTCCCGCTCATCACCACGAAGCGCGTGCACTTCAAGTCGATCGCATACGAGCTGCTGTGGTTCCTCCGCGGCGAGTCGAATGTGGCATGGCTGCAGGAGAACGGCGTCACCATCTGGGACGAATGGGCGGATGCCTCCGGCGAGCTGGGCCCGGTCTACGGAGTGCAGTGGCGGTCGTGGCCGACGCCGTCGGGCGACCACATCGACCAGATCGCGCTCGTGCTCGACCAGATCCGCGCGAACCCGGATTCGCGGCGGCTGATCGTGTCGGCGTGGAACCCCGCCGACATCCCCGACATGGCGCTCGCGCCGTGCCATGCGATGTTCCAGTTCTACGTGGCCGACGGCAAGCTGTCGTGCCAGCTGTACCAGCGCAGTGCCGACCTCTTCCTCGGCGTCCCCTTCAACATCGCGTCCTACGCGCTGCTGACCCTCATGGTGGCGCAGCAGGCGGGGCTCGAGCCGGGCGACTTCGTGTGGACCGGCGGCGACTGCCACATCTACGACAACCACGTCGAGCAGGTGCGCGAGCAGCTCACCCGCGAGCCGTACCCGTATCCGACGCTTCGCATCGCGCGCACGCCCGAGTCGATCTTCGACTACCGCTACGACGACTTCGTGCTCGAGGACTACCAGCACCACCCCGCGATCCGCGGGGCGGTCGCGGTATGACGGCCCCGATCGGCCTCATCTGGGCGGAGGCGCATGACGGCGTGATCGGCGCCGACGGCGGCATGCCGTGGCACGTGCCCGAAGACCTCGCGCACTTCAAGGCCCTGACGCTCGGCGCACCGGTCGTCATGGGCCGCCGCACGTGGGAGTCCTTCCCGGCGCGCTTCCGCCCGCTGCCGGGGCGGCGCAACATCGTCATCACCCGGCAGGACGAGTGGACGGATGCCGGCGCCGAGCGCACCGCATCGCTCGGGGCCGCGCTGGACCTGGCCGGCGAAGGCGCGCCCGAGCGCATCTGGGTGATCGGCGGCGGGCAGATCTTCCAGGAGGCCATGGCGCTCGCCGACCTCCTCGAGGTCACCGAGCTCGACGTCGCGGTCGAGGGCGACACCCTGGCGCCCGACCGCGCCGGCTGGATCACGGCCGCGACGGACCCGGTCGACGGCTGGCATACCTCGGGTTCCGGCATCCGCTACCGCTTCCTGCGGCTGGTGCGGCCTGCGGAGCACGGCCCGCGCTGACAACCGCAATAGGCTGGCGCGCATGGCGAAGACGGCGCTCATCACCGGTGCGAGTTCGGGACTCGGTGCGGAGTACGCGCGCCAGCTGGCGGCGAAGGGCGCGCACCTCGTGCTCGTCGCACGCGACCGGCAGGCGCTCGAGCAGCTCGCCGTCCGGCTGCGGTCGACGTACGGGGTCGAGGTCGAAGTCCTCGCGGCCGACCTGCTGAAGCGCCGCCAGCGCGATCGGGTCGCGGCGCGCGTCGCCGACGAGGCCCGGCCGATCGAGATTCTGGTGAACAACGCGGGCTTCGGGCTGCCCCTGGCATTCGAGCGCAACGACATCGAGGACGAGGTCCGCCACCTGGAGCTGCACGTCGAGGTGCCCATGCGCCTCACCCACGCGGCCCTGGGGGCGATGCTCGCGCGCGGGCACGGCCGCATCATCAACGTCGCATCGGTGGCCGCCTTCATCCCGCGCTCGACGTACGGCGCCTGCAAGGGGTGGCTCGTGAGCTTCAGCCGCTGGGCGAACGGCCGCTACGGTCCGCGCGGTGTCACGGTGACCGCGGTCTGCCCCGGGTACACCCACACGAACTTCCACGAGCGCCTCGGGCTGCCGCCGGGCCAGGAGGGCGTGCCCGACGGGATGTGGCTCGACGCGCGCGACGTCGTGGCCGAGTCGCTGCGTGATGCGGCACGCGGTGCGGCCGTGTCGATCCCGTCGCTGCGGTACAAGGCGCTCGTGACCCTGGCCCGCTTCGCCCCGCCGTCGGTCGCCGCGCGCATCGGAGAGCGCGGCCGCTGAGCCGGGCCCGGCGTCACCGGGCGCGCCGGGGCGCGGCATCCCGATAACCTGAATGCATGACGCATACGGGCAATCCCTTCGGACAGGTGCTCGTCGCGCTCGTCACCCCCATGACGGCCGACGGCGAGGTCGACTGGCCCGCTGTCGAGAAGCACATCGACGACGTCATCACCGCGGGGGCCGACGGCATCGTCGTGACCGGCACCACGGGTGAGACGTCGACCCTCACCGACGCGGAGAAGATCCGCCTCGTCGAGGTCGGAAAGGATGTCGCCGCCGGCCGCGCCAAGATCATCACGGGCGGCGGGTCGAACGAGACCGCGCACGCGATCGAGCTCTACAAGGCCAGCGAGAAGGTCGGCGCCGACGGCATCATGATCGTCACGCCGTACTACAACAAGCCCACGCAGGCCGGCATCCTGACGCACTTCCGCCTGGTCGCGGACGCCACCGACCTGCCGGTGATCCTGTACGACATCCCGGGCCGCACCGGCGTGCCGATCCGGTACGAGACGATCCTGCGCCTCGCCAAGCACCCGAACATCCTCGCCATCAAGGACGCCAAGGGCGACTTCAGCGAGGTGAGCCGCGTGCTCAACCAGACCGACCTGATGTACTTCTCGGGCGACGACGCCAACGTGCTGCCGCACCTCGCGATCGGTGCCACGGGGCTCATCGGCGTCACCGCGAACATCGCGGCGCAGCCCTACCGTGCGATCGTCGACGCCGTGAACGCCGGCGACCTCAAGACGGCCACCGCGGCGCACCAGCAGCTCGAGCCGCTCGTGCGCGCCGTGATGACCCACGTGCCCGGGACGGTGTCGGCGAAGTACATCCTCCACGGCCTCGGCCGCATCGGCAGCCCGCGTGTGCGGCTGCCGCTGGTCGGACCGGAGGAGTGGGAGGCCGCCAAGATCGAGGACGAGCTCGCGCTCGTGAACGATGTGCCCGGCGCCGACTTCTCGAACTTCCGCCCCGACCGCAACGCCGCCGCCGGCGGCGCGCTGCCGAAGGTCTCAGGCACCACGAGATGACGAATAGCGCCGTCGAACGGTCGACGGCGCGCAGATGACGGGCGTCCCAGCGCCCGGAGGAGGCTTCGCAATGCCCACCACCCCGTACGACCCGCCGGAGCTCGCAGCAGGAACCCTACGGATCGTCCCGCTCGGCGGCCTCGGCGAGGTCGGGCGCAACATGACGGTGTTCGAGTACGGCGGGAAGCTCCTCGTCGTCGACTGCGGCGTGCTGTTCCCCGAGGAGCACCAGCCCGGCGTCGACCTGATCCTCCCCGACTTCGAGCCGCTCAAGAAGCGGCTCGACGACATCGTCGGCGTCGTGCTCACGCACGGCCACGAGGACCACATCGGGGCGGTGCCGTACCTGCTCAAGCTCAAGAGCGACATCCCGATCATCGGATCGGGGCTGACCCTCGCGCTCACCGAGGCGAAGCTCAAGGAACACCGGATCAAGCCGTACAGCCTCACGGTGGCGGAGGGGCAGAGCGAGAACCTCGGGCCGTTCGAGCTCGAGTTCGTCGCGGTGAACCACTCGATCCCCGACGCGCTCGCCGTCGCGATCCGCACGCCCGCGGGTCTCGTGCTCGCGACCGGCGACTTCAAGATGGACCAGCTGCCGCTCGACGGCCGGCTGACCGACCTCCGCGCGTTCTCGCGGCTGGGGGAGGAGGGCGTCGACCTCTTCCTCGTCGACTCGACCAACGCCGATGTGCCCGGCTTCACGCCCCTCGAGCGGTCGATCGGCCCGGTGCTCGACCAGGTGATCGGAAAGGCGCCCCGGCGTGTGATCGTGGCGAGCTTCTCGAGCCACGTCCACCGCGTGCAGCAGGTGCTCGATGCGGCCGCCGCCCACGGCCGTCGCGTGGCGCTCCTCGGCCGCAGCATGCTGCGCAACATGACGATCGCCGAAGACCTCGGGTATCTGCACGTGCCGGAAGGCGTGCTCATCGACTACAAGAAGGCGCGCGACCTGCCCGACGACAAGATCGTCTACATGTCTACCGGATCGCAGGGCGAGCCGATGGCCGTGCTCAGTCGCATGGCGAACCTCGACCACGCGATCGAGCCCGGTCCCGGCGACACCGTGATCCTGGCGTCGAGCCTCATCCCCGGCAACGAGAACGCGGTGTACCGCGTGATCGACGGGCTCACCAAGCTCGGTGCGAACGTCGTGCACAAGGGCAACGCGAAGGTGCACGTGTCGGGGCACGCCGCGGCCGGCGAGCTGCTCTACTGCTACAACATCCTGAAGCCGAAGAATGTGCTGCCGGTGCACGGCGAGTACCGCCACCTGATGGCGAACGCGCGTCTCGCGCAGGACACGGGCATCGAGCCCGAGCGCACGATCCTCGCCGAGAACGGCAGCGTGATCGATCTCAAGGACGGCGACGCGCACGTCGTCGGCCAGCTCGACCTCGGCTTCGTCTACGTCGACGGGTCGACCGTCGGGGAGATCACGGACGCCGACCTCAAGGACCGCCGGATCCTCGGCGAAGAGGGCTTCATCTCAGTGATCGTCGTCGTCGACGCCTCGACGGGCAAGGTGATCTCCGGCCCCGAGGTCCACGCGCGCGGCTTCGCCGAGGACGACGCCGTGTTCGAGGACGTCAAGCCGAAGATCGCTGCAGCGCTCGCCGAGGCCGCCAAGTCCGGCGTCCGCGACCCGCACGCGCTGTCGCAGATCGTGCGCCGCACGATCGGCCGCTGGGTCAACCAGTCGCTGCGCCGCCGGCCGATGATCGTGCCGCTGGTGATCGAAGCGTAGCGAGATCGCCATCACGCGGAGTATCGAGTCGTAACACGCGGCCCGTACGATCGGCGTCGTGGCCTCCTCGTTCCGCACCCGCCCCGCCGTGTCGGCAGACGGCGCCTTCCTCGGCGACATGGTCGTCGAAGCGGCGAACTGGCGCCAGGGCGGCGCGCGGCCCCGCCACGAGGTGATCGGCGGCGCCGAGCACCGGCGTTACGTGGCGGGCTGGATGCGGCCGGGCGATGCGGGTTTCGTGGCCGAGGACGCCAACGGCGAGCCGGTGGGCGCCGCCTGGTACCGCATGCTCCCTCGTGACGACCCGGGCTTCGGGTATGTCGGCACGGGGGTGCCCGAGCTCATCATCGGCGTGCGCCCGATCTGGCGTGCCCACGGGGTGGGGCGCGCACTCCTGCAGAGACTGTGCGAGCATGCGGCAGCGCAGGGGTTCGCGCGGATCAGCCTGAGTGTCGAGCGGGGCAACTTCGCCTCGACGCTGTACCGCAGCGAGGGCTTCGCCGTCACGCAGAGCGGATCGGGCCGCGACACGATGGTCAAGCGCCTGCGCTGAGGGATCCGGCGACGCGGGCCTTCGCGACGCGCCGGGCCTGCGGCCGCTCGGCGGCGTGGTTGCGGGCAAATGTCGGGGTGTCGGCCTACCGTGGGGGGATGGCCAGGAGCTCAAGCCCGACCAGCCGGTCGCGCGCGTCTTCGAGCGCGTCGACGAACGCGCGCTCGAGCGCGTCCTCGTCGGCGCGCAAGCCCGCGGCCGCCAAGCCGGCACCCGCACCCAAGCGCTACGTGAACGAACCCGACCGGCCGCCGGTCATCGCGCGGGCGTGGATGGGTCTCGCGCACGCCACCGGCAGTCTGTTCCGCGCCTTCGGTCCCGAGGCGCTCGAGAAGGACCAGCGCCGCGACGGCTTCCCGTTCCTGCTCGTGCTGCTGGCGATCGCCGGCGCCGTGAACGAGTGGTTCTTCATCGGCAACGAGGTCGCGAAGACGATCAGCGCGTACACCGTCGGAATGCTGATCGGCCGCGAGGCCTTCGTCATGCCGGTGCTCCTGCTGCTGCTCGCGGGCTGGATGTTCCGGCATCCGTCGTCCGTGCACGACAACGGCCGCGTGGGCATCGGCTTCGGCCTGCTCGTCCTCACGATCGCGGGCTTCTGCCACGTCGCAGGCGGCCGCCCCCAGCCGAACCAGGGGCTTCCCGCGCTGAGCGAGGCGGGCGGCCTCTTCGGCTGGATGCTCGGCGAGCCGCTCGCCATGGTCCTCACCGACGTCGGCGCGTACATCGTGCTGTCGCTGCTGGCGGTGCTCAGCATCCTGATCATCACGAAGACGCCCCCGAACCGCATCGGGCGCCGCCTGGGCGAGCTGTACGCCTGGATGTTCGGCGCCGAGCCGCGGGAAGAGAAGGCGACGGCGGATGCTGCGGCCCCGGCCGCCGCGGACGACGACGGCGACTCCTCCCTGCCGTTCTGGCGCCGCAACAAGACCGGTCGCGAGAAGGACCCCGAGGGCGGGCTCGGCTCGCAGGACCTCACCGAGCTGCTGACGCCCGGCACGTCGCAGGGCGGGTTCGAGCAGGCGATGGCCACGCCCGTGACCCCTCCGCCGGCACCCGCGACCGACGCGCTCACCGAGGTCATCGACCCCGCCGTGCTGTCGGCGGCGAAGGCAGCGACCTCGTCGCGCACGTCGCTGCGCGACGACGCCGAGGTCATCGAGGACGACGGCACGCTTCCCGGCCTCGACGGCATCGGCTCGGCCACCGCCGTCGACTCGCCGTCCGCGCCGTACCGGCTGCCGTCCGTCAACTCTCTGGCCGCAGGATCGCCCCACGTGGCGCGCTCCCAGGCCAACGACGACACGGTGCGCGCGATCACGAGCGTGCTCGAGCAGTTCAATGTGGATGCACGGGTCACCGGCTTCTCGCGCGGCCCGACCGTGACGCAGTACGAGATCGAGGTCGGTCACGGCGTGAAGGTGGAGCGCATCACCGCGCTCACGAACAACTTCGCGTACGCCGTCGCCTCCAACGAGGTGCGCATCCTCGCGCCGATCCCGGGCAAGAGCGCCATCGGCGTGGAGATCCCCAACACCGACCGCGAGATCGTGACGCTCGGCGACGTGCTGCGCTCGCAGACCGCGACCAGCCAGACGCACCCCATGACGATCGGCGTCGGCAAGGACGTCGGCGGCGGCTACGTCATCGCGAACCTCGCCAAGATGCCTCACCTGCTGGTGGCCGGCTCCACGGGCTCGGGCAAGTCGAGCTTCGTGAACTCGATGATCACGAGCCTGCTGATGCGGGCGAAGCCCGCCGACGTGCGCATGGTGCTCATCGATCCCAAGCGCGTCGAGCTGACGTCGTACGCGGGCGTGCCGCACCTGATCACGCCCATCATCACGAACCCCAAGAAGGCCGCCGAGGCGCTGCAGTGGGTCGTGAAGGAGATGGACATGCGGTACGACGACCTGGCGTCGTTCGGCTTCCGTCACATCGACGACTTCAACAAGGCGGTCGTAGCCGGTGAGATCACGCTGCCGCCGGGCAGCGAGCGCGTGCTCAAGCCGTACCCTTACCTGCTCGTGGTCGTCGACGAGCTCGCCGACCTCATGATGGTCGCGCCTCGTGACGTCGAGGACTCGATCGTCCGCATCACACAGCTCGCGCGCGCCTCGGGCATCCACCTCGTGCTCGCGACGCAGCGGCCCTCGGTCGACGTCGTCACGGGCCTCATCAAGGCCAACGTGCCGTCGCGCCTCGCGTTCGCCGTGACGAGCGTCACGGACTCCCGCGTCATCCTCGACCAGCCCGGCGCCGACCGCCTCATCGGCCAGGGCGACGGCCTGTTCCTGCCGATGGGCGCCTCGAAGGCGCTCCGCGTTCAGGGCGCCTGGGTGAGCGAGAAGGAGATCGAAGAGGTCGTCAAGCACGTCACGCACCAGGCGCGGCCGGAGTATCGCGCCGACGTCGCGGCGGTGGCCGAGAAGAAGGAGATCGACGCCGACATCGGGGACGACCTCGAGCTGCTGCTGGCGGCGGCCGAGCTCGTCGTATCGAGCCAGTTCGGCTCGACGTCGATGCTCCAGCGCAAGCTCCGCGTCGGTTTCGCGAAGGCCGGCCGTCTGATGGATCTCCTGGAGTCCCGCGAGATCGTCGGCCCGTCCGAGGGCTCCAAGGCCCGCGATGTGCTGGTGACGGTGGAGCAGCTGCCCTCGGTGCTCGCGCGCCTGCGCGGCGAGGACGTGCCTGTCGCGGCGCCCGCATCTGCAGCGCCGGCCGCGGAGGCGGAGGCGGACGACCGCTACGGAACGGATGCCGTGGCCTCGCAGTACGACGGCTACCCCGTGCTCGAGAGCGACGACGACGGCTCCGAAGACGCGTGGGGTCTCACCGGTCGCGACTGACCGCCGTGCAGCGCCGCCGCGGCCGCATCGCGACCGCGCCCGCCGATAGGCTCGGGCCATGGCGATCCCCCGGCAGCTGCCCAACGCGATCACGATCGTGCGCATCCTGTGCGCGCCGGTCTTCCTGTGGATGCTCCTGGCCGACGGGGGAGCGGACGGCGCGCTGCGGTGGTGGGCGGCCGCGCTGTTCATCGTGGCGATCGCAACCGATGGGATCGACGGCTACCTCGCGCGGAAGTACGAGATCGTCACCGACCTCGGCAAGCTTCTCGACCCCATCGCCGACAAGGTGCTCACCGGCTTCGCCTTCATCGGCCTCTCCATCCTCGGCGAGCTGCCGTGGTGGATCACGATCATCGTGCTCATCCGAGAGATCGGGATCACGGTGTACCGGTTCATGGTCGTGAGCGATCACGTGCTGGCCGCCGCCTGGATGGGCAAGCTCAAGACCCTCGCGCAGGGGCTCGCCCTCTCGTTCGCCCTGCTGCCGCTGTGGACCCTCGTGGGCGACTGGATCTTCTGGGTCAACGGGGTGCTCATGACGATCGCGGTGATCCTCACGATCGCGAGCGGCATCGACTACATCGTGACCGAGATGCGTGCCGCGCGCGCGAAGCGGAGAGACGCGTGACGGATGCCGCAGTCGCGGTGCTGCGCGCCCTCGACGGCCGCGGCTGGTCGATCGCGGCAGCCGAGTCGCTGACCGGAGGGCGCGTCACCGCGACGCTGGTCGACGTGCCGGGGGCGTCCGCGCACGTGCGAGGCGGGATCGTCGCGTACGCCACTGACATCAAGCAGAGCCAGCTGGGCGTGGATCCCGATCTCCTGGCGGAGCGCGGCCCGGTCGACGCGGACGTCGCGGTGCAGATGGCGAAGGGCGTGCGTCGCGCGCTGCAGGCGGACGTGGGCGTCGCGACGACCGGAGTCGCCGGCCCGGATCCGCAGGACGGCAAGCCCGTCGGCACCGTCCACATCGCTGTCGTGACACCCGACGAGGTCGTGTCGTCGTCGCTCGAACTGTCGGGAACGCGCGATGAGATCCGCGCCCGGACGGTGCAGAGCGTGCTGGAGCTCGCTCTCACCGTGGTGGGAGGCATCCGTCATCCGTGAGACCGGGTCCGGGAACAGACGGTGTTTCGTCTCGGTTACATTCGGTGATTCCCACCCATTGCCCAGTTCACGGGATTAGATTGACATCATCCGGTGCTGTACTGTTGGCCACCCGGACGACGGTGGAATCAGAAGTGAGGAGGGGCCCTGATGATCCTGGTACGTCAAGAGATCGGCGAAGTGCTTCGTGATTTCCGCCAGCAGAAGGGGCGGACCCTCCGCCAGGTGGCCAGCCGCGCGAGTGTCGCGCTGGGCTATCTGAGCGAGGTGGAGCGCGGCCAGAAGGAAGCCTCGAGCGAGATCCTCGCGTCGGTGGCCGAGGCGCTCGATGTTCCCATCTCGATCATCATGCGCGAGGTGGGCGACCGCATCTCGGTCCTCGAGGGCCTGCAGACCTTCCCCGACGTCGTCCCCGACGACCTCGTGGCCTCGGTCGACGCCGAGCTGTCGCTGCGCTGACCCCGCCGCTTTCTCATATGCGTCGCAGTGAGTTCCAACGTGCCGTGAGCGATGAGTTCGGCGCACGCGCGAACGCCGTCGTGACGGATCTGTATCTGTCGAAGGTGGGCGGTCGCACGGCCGCCGAGGCGATCGATGCGGGGGTCGACCCGCGAGAGGTGTGGCTCGCCCTGTGCGAAGAGCTCGACGTTCCCGCCGAGCGCCGGTACGGCGTCGGACGACTCGAGCCGCGTCGCCGCTGACCTGCACGGCGGTACGCGTTTCCGCTGCCGCGACGCGGCGTGTCATCGAAGAAGTGTTCGAGATCCGCGTAGGCTCCTGCACAGCAGGTGTCGAGAGCGTGTTTTCCACGCAGCGGGAAGGAGCGAAGACGGATGTCGGAGCCCCTCCCTAACGTGAACAGCGTCGAACGACACCTCACGCCTTGTCGCAGCATCCGTCCCACCGGGGTGGAGCGCGACAGCCTACAGGCGACGGAACGCGAGCACTGAGGAGCACGTCATGCCATCACCCGTTGACCGCGAGAAGGCCCTGGAATCGGCCCTCGCCCAGATCGACCGGCAGTTCGGGAAGGGCTCGGTGATGCGCCTCGGCAGCGACGAGCGTGCTCCCGTCGAGGTCGTGCCCACCGGCTCGATCGCCCTCGATGTCGCGCTCGGCATCGGCGGTCTCCCGCGCGGCCGCATCATCGAGATCTACGGACCGGAGTCGTCGGGTAAGACGACGCTGACCCTGCACGCGATCGCCAACGCGCAGCGCGCCGGCGGCATCGCGGCGTTCATCGACGCGGAGCACGCGCTCGACCCCGACTACGCGCAGAAGCTCGGCGTCGACATCGACGCGCTTCTCGTCTCGCAGCCCGACACGGGTGAGCAGGCGCTCGAGATCGCCGACATGCTCGTGCGCTCCGGTGCGATCGACCTCATCGTGATCGACTCCGTCGCCGCCCTCGTGCCCAAGGCCGAGATCGAAGGCGAGATGGGCGACTCCCACGTGGGTCTGCAGGCACGCCTCATGTCGCAGGCGCTGCGCAAGCTCACCGGTGGTCTCAACCAGACCAACACCACGATGATCTTCATCAACCAGCTGCGCGAGAAGATCGGCGTGTTCTTCGGCTCGCCCGAGACCACCGCCGGTGGCAAGGCGCTCAAGTTCTACGCGTCCGTCCGTCTCGACATCCGTCGCATCGAGACCCTGAAGGACGGCGCTGAGGCGGTCGGCAACCGCACCCGCGTCAAGGTCGTCAAGAACAAGATGGCGCCGCCGTTCAAGCAGGCGGAGTTCGACATCCTCTACGGCGTGGGCATCTCGCGCGAGGGCAGCCTCATCGACTTCGGCGTGGAGCACGCCATCGTCAAGAAGTCCGGTGCCTGGTACACCTACGAGGGCGAGCAGCTCGGGCAGGGCAAGGAGAACGCCCGCAACTTCCTCCTGAAGAACCCGGATGTCGCGGCCGAGATCGAGACGAAGATCAAGACGAAGCTCGGCATCGGCGTGCCCAAGGCCACGGGCGAGGTCGCGGACGAGCTGGCGGCGCGCCGCCCGGCCTGATGGTCCGTTTCGTCGACAGCGGTGGCGAGTCCGACGCGGAGAACAGCGACGGACTCGCCCCCGTGACATCGCTCTTCGGCGACCGCAGCGCGAAGGCCTACCCGAAGACCGCGGCGGACGTCCGGCAGGAGCTCGAGGACCGCATCCCCGCCGGCCGAGCAAACCAGGACTCGTGGGCGGAGCACGGCCCCGCATCGTCGGCACCGGCTGCGGCCGAGTGGCGGACCGAGTGGAACGACGGCCCCGGCGCGAGCACGACCGCACACCACGCACCCGAGCGCGATGAGCGTGATGAGCGCCCCATCGACCTCGACGCCGAGCGCGCCGGTCGGGCTCGTTCCGGGGCGAGTCGGCGAGGTGGGGCGGAGGCCGCCGATCCCGCCGATGCGGCCGAGCTCGGCCTGCTGAAGAAGCTGCGTGCCCGGCAGGTCTCCGTGTCGGAGGCGAAGACGTACCTCGGCCAGTACGAGCTCGGCCGCGAAGGCGTCGAGGCGATCCTCGACTCCTTCCTCGAACGCGGCTACCTCGACGACGCCCGGCTCGCGGAGCAGGTGGTGCACGCCGGCGTCGATCGCAAGGGACAAGGACGCCAGGCGCTCTCGCAGAGCCTCGCGAAGCGGGGTATCCCGCGCGACATCGCCGATGCTGCGCTGGCGGAGCTGCCCGACGACGACGCAGAACGGGCGCTCGAGTTCGCGCGATCCAAGGCGGGCTCCATGCGCGGGCTCGAGCGCGACGTCGCGCTTCGTCGCCTCGCCGGCCAGCTGGCGCGCCGCGGCTACGGAGGCTCGGCGGCGCTCAACGCCGCCCGGCAGGCGCTGGACGAGTCGATGCGTCCCACCGGGCGCGTGCGATTCGACTGACGCCCACCGCTCGAGCCCGCCCGTTTCGTGCACGAAGCAGGCCCGCACGCGCCGCTAGGGTGAGCGGATGCTCACGAAGTTCCTCGTCGATGAGGCGCAGCTGACCGACCTCGTCGCGCCCGTGGGGCGTCTGTCATCGGCGGAACCGCTGTCGGGCGGGATGTTCGCGACGGCGTTCCGCCTCCACTTCGACGACGGCCGCCGTGCGGTCGCGAAGATCGTCGGTGCCGACACATCCCGGTTCCTGACGTACGAGCTCGGGCTGCTCGGCACGGAAGCCCTCACATACCGCATGCTCGAAGGCAGCGGAGTGCCCGTGCCACGTGTGCTCCACACCGATTTCACGCGCGAGGTGCTGGACGCCGATCTGGTCGTCGCCGAGCACCTTCCCGGCGTGCCGTGGCTCGGGCGCGAACTCGACGAGGCGCAGACCGCGGTCGTGCGTCGCAACCTCGGCGCGGTCATGGCGGGCCTGCATCGGGTGGATGCGCCGTCGTTCGGCTACCCGGCAGCGGATGCCGGGCTCAGCGCCGCCACCTGGCGTGAGGCCTTCGTCCTGATGATCGAGGCGGTGCTCGCCGACGCGGAGCGGTGGCAGGTCGTGCTTCCGGTGGAGCGCGTGCGCGCGGCGGTCGCCACCCACTCCGACGCCCTCGACACCGTCACTCGCGCCGCGGTGGTGCACACCGATCTGTGGGAGGGCAATGTCTTCATCGATCCCGACAGCCTCGACATCGTCGGGATCATCGACACCGAGCGGACGCTCTGGGGCGACCCGCTGCACGAGCTCGTCGGCGCCGATCAGTTCGGCACCGGGGAGCCGAACGCCGACCTGCTCGCGGGCGACGCGGCAGCGGGCGGCGTCCTCGCCCGTGAGCTCGCCACGCCGACCGGTCCGACGCGCCTCCAGCTGTCGCGGCTGTACTTCTCGCTCGTGCTCGCGGTCGAGCCGACAATGCGCGGCTACGAGGGGGAGTGGGCCGTCGGATACGAGCATGGAGCACGCGCCAACCTCGACCTCGCGCTGGATCGACTCGAGTCGATCTCGGCCGCTTCCTGACCGGCGGGGGACGCAGCATCCACTACCAGCCTCCGTGCATGCGGACGGCTCGTAGAATGGCGGGATCATGTCTTCCCCTTCCGCCACCCCGACTCTCATCGCGCCCTCCGAGGCCGCGCACGATGTCGACGGGCGTGCGCGCACCTATGAGGTGCGCACGTTCGGCTGCCAGATGAACGTGCACGACTCCGAGCGCCTCTCCGGTTCGCTCGAGAGCGCCGGCTACGTCCGCGCCGAGGCGGGTCAAGAGGCCGACGTCGTCGTCATCAACACGTGCGCCGTGCGCGACAACGCGGCCGGCAAGCTGTACGGCACGCTCGGTCACCTCAAGTCCCGCAAGGACAAGCACGAGGGCATGCAGATCGCCGTCGGCGGCTGCCTCGCGCAGATGGACAAGGACGTCGTCCAGCAGAAGGCGCCGTGGGTCGACGTCGTCTTCGGAACGCACAACATGGGATCGCTGCCGAGCCTGCTCGAGCGGGCGCGCCACAACGGCGAGGCCGAGCTCGAGATCCTCGAGTCGCTCGAGATCTTCCCGTCGACGCTTCCCACCAAGCGCGACAGCGTCTACAGCGGCTGGGTGTCGATCTCGGTCGGCTGCAACAACACCTGCACGTTCTGCATCGTGCCGAGCCTGCGCGGCAAGGAGAAGGACCGCCGCCCCGGCGACATCCTGAACGAGATCCGCCTCCTCGTCGACGACGGAGCGATGGAAGTCACCCTCCTCGGCCAGAACGTCAACTCGTACGGCGTCGAGTTCGGTGACCGCCAGGCGTTCGGCAAGCTGCTGCGCGCCGCCGGCGAGATCGAGGGCCTTGAGCGCATCCGCTTCACGAGCCCGCACCCCGCCGCGTTCACGGACGATGTCATCGACGCCATGGCCGAGACTCCGGCCGTCATGCCGCAGCTCCACATGCCGTTGCAGTCGGGCAGCGACCGCATCCTCAAGGCGATGCGCCGGTCATACCGCAGCGAGAAGTTCCTCGGCATCCTCGACCGTGTGCGGGCCCAGATGCCCGACGCCGCCATCACCACCGACATCATCGTGGGCTTCCCGGGCGAGACCGACGAGGACTTCGAGGACACGATGCGCGTCGTCGAGCAGGCCCGGTTCGCCAGCGCCTTCACGTTCCAGTACTCGATCCGCGAAGGCACCCCGGCGGCCACCATGCCCGACCAGGTGCCGAAGGAGATCGTGCAGGCGCGCTACGAGCGCCTCGCCGCCCTGCAGGAGCGCATCTCGCGCGAAGAGAACGAGAAGCAGCTCGGTCGCGAGCTGCAGGTGCTCGTCTCGACCGGCGAGGGCAAGAAGGACGCCGAGACCCACCGCCTGACGGGCCGCGCCGAAGACAACCGGCTCGTGCACTTCGAGGTGCCAGAGGGCTCCGAGATCCCGCGCCCCGGCGACGTCGTCTCGGTCGTGGTGACGCACGCCGCACCGTTCCACCTGCTCGCCGACTCGACCGACGGCGCGCCGCTGCGCATCCGCCGGACGCGCTCGGGCGACGCGTGGGATCGCTCGCAGGCCGAGTCGTGCGGCATCCCCGCGCCCGCGGGCGAGTCCGCTGGGCCGCGCGCGGTGTCGCTCGGGCTGCCGACCCTGCGCATCGGCGTCTGACCCGGTCAGTGAACACCTCGGCCGACGCCGCCCCGCCGCCGCGCCTGTGGGCCGTCGTCGGTGCGACGGGGACGGGCAAAACCGCGCTGTCGCTCGAACTCGCCCAAGCGCTCGCGGCGGCCGCCCGCCCGGCCGAGATCGTGAACGCCGACGCGATGCAGTTCTATCGCGGCATGGATATCGGCACCGCGAAGCTTCCCGAGGCCGAGCGGCGAGGCATCCCTCATCACCTCTTCGACGAGCTCGACGTCACCGAAGACGCCGCGGTCGCCTGGTATCAGGATGCTGCGCGCACGGCGATCCGCGAGATCCACGGGCGCGGCGCCGACGCCGTGCTGGTGGGCGGTTCCGGGCTGTACGTGTCGAGCGTGCTCTTCGACTTCCGCTTCCCGCCGCGCGATGAGGAGCTCCGCGCCCGCCTCGAGGTGGAGCTCGACGAGCACGGCCCCGGCGCCCTCTACGCCCGCCTCCGCGAGCTGGATCCCGCGACCGCGACCAAGGTCGACCCGCGCAACGGCCGCCGCATCGTGCGCGCCCTCGAGGTGCTCGAGCTCGGTGAGCGCACGCACGGCGCGATGCTGCCCGACGCGCCCGTCCTCTGGTACCCCGACACCCGCATCGTCGGCGTCGCCGTGCCCCGCGACGAGCTCGTGCTCCGCCTCGATGCACGCGTTGAGGGGATGTGGCGGGACGGGCTCCTCGATGAGGTGAGAGCGCTGCGTGCGCAGGGCCTCGAACGCGGTGTGACGGCGCGACGAGCCATCGGCTACGCGCAGGCGCTCGCGCAGCTGACGGGCGAGATGACCGAGGCCGAGGCGATCGCCGAGACCCAGGCGCTGACGCGCCGCTACGCCCGCCGCCAGGTGTCGTGGTTCAAGCGCTACGAGGATCTCCGGTGGGTGGATCCGGAGACGGATGCCGCCACCCTGGCAGACTCGTGGTCATGAGCATCGCGATCCGGGCCTTCGATCTCCCCGACACCGAGGCGGTCGTCTCGCTGTGGCAGCAGACGGGGCTCACGCGGCCGTGGAACAACCCGTACCAGGACATCCGACGCAAGCTCTCCGTGCAGCCGGAGCTGTTCCTCGTCGCCGTCGATGACCGGACGATCATCGGCACGGTCATGGCCGGCTACGACGGCCACCGCGGCTGGCTCTACTACCTCGCGAGCGCGCCGGACCGGCGCGGCGAAGGGATCGCACGCAAGCTGGTCGCCGAAGCCGAGGAGCTGCTGACCGAGATGGGCTGCCCGAAGGTGCAGCTCATGGTGCGGCCCGAGAACGGCATCGCACAGGGCTTCTACGACTCGCTCGGTTACGAGCCCTTCGAGACGTGGAACACCGGCAAGCGCCTCATCGCCGACTGAGCCGCGCCGGGCCCGGGGCCTCGGATCCCGCCCGTAGACTGGTGCGATGCCGCAGACGATCGCGTTCACCAAGGGCCACGGCACCGGCAACGACTTCGTGATCGTCCCCGACCCCGACGGCGCGCTCGACCTCAGCGACGACCAGGTCGCGGTGCTGTGCGACCGGCGCTTCGGGATCGGCGGCGACGGCATCCTGCGCGTGGTGCGTGGGAGCGCCATCGACGAGGGCTCCGAGGCGGCAGCATCCGGAGCCGAATGGTTCATGGACTACCGCAACGCCGATGGTTCGAAGGCGGAGATGTGCGGCAACGGCGTGCGGGTCTTCGTGCGCTACCTGGCCGACGTCGGCTGGGCCGACGTCGACGGCGAGCCGCTCAAGGTCGGCACCCGCGCGGGCATCAAGACCGTCACGCGCAGCGACCGCGGGTACGAGGTCGACCTCGGCCCGTTCGTCGTCGACGACTCCGGGGTGCTCGTGCGCACGCGCGGCGGGGGTGCTCCTCGTCCGGGTGTCGGGATCGACGTCGGCAACCCCCACGTCGTCGTGGCGCTGCCCGACGACGCGGAGCTCGAGGGACTCGACCTCGCCGCGCAGCCGCTGCTGCAACCTGAGCCTCCGCATGGTGCGAACGTCGAGTTCGTCGTCCCGAGCGACCCGCTCGTGCACGAGGGCGTCGGCTCGATCCGCATGCGCGTGTTCGAGCGCGGGGTGGGCGAGACGCTGAGCTGCGGCACCGGTGTCGCCGCCGCGGCGCTGGCGGTGCGGCACTGGGCCGGCCCCGCGGCACCCGATCACTGGGTCGTCGAGGTACCCGGCGGCACGCTGGGCGTGCGGATGCCGGAGGTCGACGGCGAGCGGCACGTGCTCCTGTCGGGCCCCGCGACGCTCGTCTACACCGGCGAGGTCACGCTCGCGTAGCGGAGCTCAGACCTCGGGCAGCTCGGGCAGGTCGATCGGCTCGCTCGGCGGTGAGCCGTGACGGCGCACCTTGAGCACGCGGAAGCCGCGGGCCGTCGCCGCACGGTGCACGGTGAAGCGCCGGTCGAGCGTGGCGGCCAGCCAGCGCTGCAGCGAATCGGAGCCGAGGTTGCGCTGCACCACGAGCCACGCGTCCGCGCGCTCGTCGAGCCGGGGGAGCCAGCGCTCGAGCAGGCCGTGCAGCTCGTTCTTGCCCACGCGGATGGGCGGATTCGACCGGATCGTGCGGAACAGGATGTCGTCGGGAACATCATCGGGCAGCGACGCGTTGACGTTGTCGAGCCCGAGTGCCGCCGCGTTGCGGCGCACCAGGTCGAGCGCACGCTCGTTCACGTCGACGGCCCACACCGTCGCGTGCGGCGCGTCGAGCGCGAGGCTGAGTGCGATCGGTCCCCACCCGCACCCGAGGTCGAGGAAGTTCCCGCTCGCCGGAGGCGGGGGAGTGTTCGACAGCAGCACCGCGGTTCCCGAGTCCACGTGATCGGGGCTGAAGACGCCCCCGGCAGTCGTGACCTCGAGATCGCGACCGGACAGCGTGACCCGGATGCGGCGCAGATTCTCGGGGCTGGCGGGTGTCGCACTGAAATAGTGGTCACTCCCCATGGCTGACGAGCCTAGCGGAGGTGCTCCGCACAACGGGAAGCTAGAATTCACGGATGCGGCGAACCGGCCGATGAGCGGCGGAAAACGGCATCCACCGCAACAAGCGAAGGAACACATGACGGATACCACGACACCCCAGAGCACCGACGAGACGCCGGTGGACCCGGTGGATCGCGTGCTGGCGCGCGCCGAAGCGCGCTCGGGGGTGCACGTCTTCGGAGCCGCTCAGGCGCTCCAGGACGAGGCAACGATCGGGCGCACCGACACCGACGGCGAGCAGTGGGATCGCGAGGAGCGCGCCGCGCTCCGGCGCGTCCCCGGGCTCTCCACGGAGCTCGAAGACGTCACCGAGGTCGAGTACCGGCAGCTGCGACTCGAGAACGTCGTGCTGGTCGGCGTGCACGCGCAGGGCGAGACGGAGGATGCCGAGAACTCGCTGCGTGAGCTGTCGGCGCTCGCCGAGACCGCCGGCGCCGTCGTGCTCGACGGCGTGCTGCAGAGGCGTCCCCACCCGGACCCCGCGACCTACGTGGGTCGCGGCAAGGCGGAGGAGCTGCGCGACATCGTCGCCTCGGTCGGCGCCGACACCGTGATCGCCGACACCGAGCTCGCGCCGAGCCAGCGGCGCGCCCTCGAGGACGTCGTCAAGGTCAAGGTGATCGACCGAACGACGGTGATCCTCGACATCTTCAGCCAGCACGCGAAGAGCCGCGAGGGCAAGGCCCAGGTCGAGCTGGCGCAGCTCGAGTACCTCCTCCCGCGCCTGCGCGGCTGGGGTGACTCGATGAGCCGCCAGGCCGGTGGACAGGTGGGCGCGGGCGGTGCGGGCATGGGCTCGCGCGGCCCCGGTGAGACGAAGATCGAGCTCGATCGTCGCCGCATCCGCACGCGCATGGCGCAGCTGCGCAAGCAGATCCGAGACTTCGCCCCGGCGCGCGACGCCAAGCGGGCCGAGCGCAAGCGCAACACGATCCCGTCGGTCGCGATCGCCGGGTACACCAACGCCGGCAAGTCGTCGCTGCTGAACCGCCTCACGAGCGCGGGCGTGCTCGTCGAGAACGCCCTGTTCGCGACGCTGGACGCCACGGTGCGGCGCACCGAGACGAACGACGGCCGGATCTACACGCTCACCGACACCGTCGGTTTCGTGCGCAACCTGCCCCACCAGCTGGTGGAGGCGTTCCGGTCGACGCTCGAGGAGGTCGGCGACGCCGACGTCATCGTGCACGTCGTCGACGGCTCGCACCCCGACCCGGCCGCCCAGCTGGCGACGGTGCGTGATGTGATCGGCGACGTCGGCGCCCGCGACATCCCCGAGATCATCGTCTTCAACAAGGCCGATCTGATCGACGACGACGCGCGCCTGCTGCTGCGCGGACTCGAGCCCAAGGCGGTGTTCGCGTCCTCCCGCACCGGCGAGGGGATCGACGAGCTGCGGGCCCTCATCGAGGACACGCTGCCGCTGCCGGCCGTCGAGGTGCGGGCGCTCGTGCCCTACGACCGCGGCGACCTCGTCTCGGCGATCCACGAGCAGGGGATGATCCTCGCGCAGGAGCACGAGGAGGGCGGCACCGCCGTGCACGCCCGCGTGGGCGAGCACCTCGCCGCACGCCTCGCCCCCTTCGCGGTCTGAGAACGCGAGCCGCCGCTCGAGCCGCTAGTCGAGCTCGAGCGGCGGCACTCCCGGCGTCTCGAAGCCGAACACCTGGCCGAGGAACGCGAGCTCGGCCTCCATGGTCCGTACGAGCGTCGTCGCGCTGCGGAAGCCGTGCCCTTCGCCCTCGAACGCGAGGTAGGCGTGGGCGACGCCGTTCGCCGCGAGGGCGTCGCGCACGGCCTCGGACTGCGACGGCGGCACGACGCGATCGTCGAGGCCTTGTTCGATCAGCAGCGGCGTGCGGAGTCGATCGAGGTGCGACAGCGGCGACCGCTGGACGTACAGCTCCTCGGCCTCGGGCAGCGGCCCGACCATGCCGTCGAGATAGCGGGCTTCGAAGTCGTGCGTGTCCTCGGCGAGCGTGCGCAGGTCGGCCACGCCGTAGCGGCTGATGCCCGCGCCGAACGAGTCCGAGTTCGTCAGTGCGCACAGCACCGTCCAGCCGCCCGCCGAGCCGCCCGCGATCGCGAGCCTGGCCCCATCGGCGGTGCCCGCCTCCGCGAGCCCGCGGGCCGCGGCCACGACGTCGTCGACGTCGACGACGCCCCACTGCCCCAGCAGGCGCTCACGATAGGCGCGGCCGTAGCCGCTGGAGCCGCCGTAGTTGACGTCCAGCACGCCGATTCCGCGGCTGGTCAGGTAAGCGATCTTCCCGGATGCTGCGCCGCCCACGTGATCGGTCGGACCGCCGTGCACGAACACCACGTACGGGGGCCGCTCGCCGTCGGGTCCGACGAATCCCGGGTTCGCCGGCGGGTAGTCGAAAGCGTGGACGGGACCATGCGGCCCCGGCACGGTGATCGGGCGCGAACGCGGCATCCACTCGGCTCCCCACGGCGACGTACCGCCGACGATGAGCCGCGTCGCCGCGGGATCGTCGACGTCGACCTCCCAGAGCCCTGCGCCGCCGGAGCCGGCGCCCGAGAGGAGCAGACGGGTGCCGCGCGCGTCCTCGATCGACAGGCGCGTCACCGCGTCGACGGGCAGCGCGCGGCGCCCGCCGGCGCCGTCGAAGACGACGAGCTCCTCCGCGCCGTTCGCCTCGACCGCGGCGATGCGCCCGTCGGCGAGCAGCGTGAACCACCGCGTGCCGAGCACCCACAGAGGCCCGCCGGTGTCGGCATCGACGGCAGTGATCGGCTCGTGGTGGAGGTCGGCCGTCAGCCGCAGCCGCCACAGGTTCCAGCGGCCCGTCGGGTCGTCGGCGTAGACGAGATCGTCGTCGTCGACCCACGCGGGCTGCAGCGGCGAGGAACCGCCGCCCGCGACCGTGGTCCACTCCGGGCCGTCGCCCCCCTGGAGGCGGCCTATGCGCAGCTCCGCGCGATCCCAGGCCATGTGGGGGTGATTCCACGCGATCCAGGCGAGGCGCGAGCCGTCGGGCGACAGCGCGGGGTGGGCGACGAAGTCGCTGCCGCTCGCGAGCGAGCTCAGGCGCGCAGCATCCGCTCTGCCGTCCCGGGGGATGTCCACGATGTCGCGAGCCGGAACCGCGGTGCCGCGGGTGTGGTCCTCGCGCACGGCGAGCAGGCGGCCGTGCTGCAGCGTCAGGCCGCCGAAGCGGACGTCGCCGGCCTCGGGCGTGAGCGGGCGCGGCTCACCGCCCGGTTCGAGCCGCCAGACGCGCTGGTCGGTCTTCTCGACGAAGTACAGCACGCCGTCGTCGTCGGCCGTCCACGAGCCGCCGCCGTACTCGTGCACGCGCGACCTGGCGCTCCACGGCGCGGGGAGCACATCGACGACGGCTCCGGATGCCGCCCTCCGGCGCACGGCGGAGCGGCCGCCCTCTTCCGGCACGGACTCGCCCCACCACACCTCCGGCGCGTCCGCACCGACGAAGCGCGCACCCTCCAGACGGGGTGAGGCCGCGGAGACCTCCGCGGCCGAGATGGGGGAGGGCCAGCTGCCGTAGGGGCGCACGTCCGGTGTCGTCACGCACCCCACGCTACGACGAAGCCCACGGGTGCCGCGATCGAAACAGAACGTCACAGGCGACACCGCGGCGGCGCGCTCCGCTACCGTGGACGAATCGTCGCCCGGTCGTCCTCACGGACGCCCCGAACCTCGGGGCCCGGGCAGGAGCGACAGCCGAGCCCGGCACCCGCCCGCGAATGACACCCCTTCCGCCGTCCGGCGGGTGGAGGTGCCGCGGCCGATCGGGCCTTCCCGTACGGCTCAGCCCTGTCCGCCGATCCCTGAGAAGCAGGCCATGTCGATCGACCTGAGCACTCCTCCCGTGCCGATCTCCTTCGAGGTGTACCCGCCGCGTTCCGACGCGGGCGTCGCCGCCCTTCACGAGACGATCCGCCACCTGGCGTCGGTCGACCCGCGGTTCATCTCGGTGACCTACGGAGCGGGCGGCTCCACCGGCGGTCGCTCCCTCGAGCTGCTGACCCACATCCTGCGCGAGACCCACGTCGAGCCCCTCGCCCACCTCACCTGCGTCGGGAACACCTACGCCGGCGCGAACGCGCTGATCCGCGAATTCCTGGATGCCGGGATCACGAGCTTCCTCGCACTCCGAGGCGATCCTCCGGCGGGCGTGTCGGAAGAGGACGTCTTCCTCGGCGACCTCGACAGCGCGGCGCAGCTCGTGCAGCTCATCGACTGCGTGCAGGCGGAGCGTGAGCCCTACAGCGAAGCGCCCATCCCCGGCGTGCCGGGTGCCGTGCGGCTCGCGGAGCGCCCCCGCGTCGACATCGCCGTGGCGGCGTTCCCGAACGGTCACCCTCGGTCGAGGCATCCGTTCGAAGACATCGACGCGCTGCTCGCGAAGCAGGCGGCCGGTGCGACGCTCGCGATCACGCAGCTGTTCTTCCACGCCGACGACTACCTGGCGTTCGTGCAGCGATCGCGCGAAGCCGGTGTCACGATCCCGATCCTCCCCGGCATCATGCCGATCACCTCGCCCACTCGGCTGCGCCGCGTGCTGGAGCTGACGGGGGAGCAGCGGCCGGCGGACCTCGCCGTCGCGCTCGACCTCGAGCCGACCGTCGACGGGCAGCGCGAGGTGGGCGTCGCGCACGCCGCGCGCCTGGCCCGCGAGGTCGTGGAGGGGGGCGCCCCCGGCGTCCACCTGTACGCGTTCAACAACCACGAGACGGTGCTCAACGTGCTGAGCGAAGCCGGCGTGCTCGCCTCCGCCGCGCGAATGCCCGACGCCGTCCGCTGACCCGGACGCCGCGATCCGTCGGATGACCGACGGGTCTCTTCGGCGACCCCGAAAACCCCCCACTCCGAGATGAACGAAGCGAAAGAGAGAGAGCACGATGACCGAACCTCGCAGCACCTTCCCCCACGGCACGATCCTGGGCTATCCCCGGATCGGGCGTCGCCGCGAACTCAAGCGCGCGGTCGAGGCGTACTGGGCCGGCGCCACTGACGCACCGACCCTGGAGCAGACGGCGGCCGGCCTGCGCCGCGCGACGCGCGAACGGCTCGCCGCGCTCGGTCTCGGCCGCGACGACTCGTCGATCCCCGAGTCGTTCTCGTTCTACGACCAGGTGCACGACGCGGCCGTGACCGTCGGGGCGCTGCCCGAGCGGTTCGCCGCGCTGCGCGACGCCGACGGCGCGATCGGGATCGACGCGTACTTCACCGCCGCACGCGGGGCGGGCGACGATGCTCCCCTCGAGATGACCAAGTGGTTCGACACGAACTATCACTTCCTCGTGCCCGAGATCGGCCCCGAGACGGTCTTCTCCCTCTCGAGCGACCGCTTCGCACGCCAGGTGGCCGAGGCGAAGGCCGACGGCTTCACGGTGCGTCCGGTCGTGGTCGGTCCGGTGACGCTCCTCGCTCTGGCGAAGGCGACGGTCCCCACGCCCACTCCACGCGCCGCTGGCGCGTCGCGCGGAGCCTCCGGGCGCGTGGGCCCAGCCGCGCCCCAGGGCTTCGATCCGCTCAGCCGCCTCGACGACCTGCTGCCGGTGTACGCCGAGCTGCTGTCCGCCCTTCGCGCCGCAGGCGCCGCGTGGGTACAGCTGGACGAGCCCGCCCTGGTGAGCGAGAGCCTGCCCGCGGACGCTGCCGTGCTGGCGGATGCCGCGGCTCGCGCGTATGCCGCGCTGGGCGTTCGCGGCGACCGCCCGGCGATCCTCGTCGCGGCGGGGTACGCGCAGCTGTCGCCCCAGGCGTGGACGGCGCTGGCGGCGGCCCCGATCGAGGCCATCGCCATCGATCTCACCCGGGGCGCCGTGCCCGACGCGGTTCCGGGCCTCGACCGCAAGACCCTCGTGGGCGGCGTCGTCGACGGACGGAACGTCTGGCGCGGTGACCTCGACGCCGCGTGGGAGCGCCTGCAGGCGCTGAGCGCCGTGGGCGCGTCGGAGATCAGCGCGGGCACCTCGACCTCGCTCCAGCACGTGCCCCACGACGTCGCCGACGAGTCCGCGCTCGACCCGCGGCTGGCGTCGTGGCTCGCGTTCGCCGACCAGAAGCTCGCGCAGGTGGTGACGCTCGCCACCGGCCTGGTCGAGGGTCGCGAGGCCATCGCCGAGCCGCTGGCCGAGGCATCCGCCGCCCTCGCGGACCGTCGCAGCGCGCCCGGGGTGCGCGACGGCGCCGTGCGCGAGCGGGCCGCGGTGCTGGACGCCGGTGACTTCGAGCGCGGCGACTACGACGCCCGCGTCGCGGCGCAGGATGCCGAGCTCGCGCTGCCCGTGCTGCCCACCACCACGATCGGGTCGTTCCCGCAGACCGGCGACATCCGCCGGGCGCGGGCTCGTCACGGCCGCGGGGAGCTCGGTGCCGACGAGTACCAGCGGTTCCTGCGCGACGAGATCGCGCGCGTCGTGACGCTCCAGGAGGACATCGGCCTCGACGTCCTCGTGCACGGCGAGGCCGAGCGCAACGACATGGTGCAGTACTTCGCCGAGAACCTCGACGGCTTCGCGGTGACCGAGAACGGCTGGGTGCAGTCGTACGGCTCGCGTGCGACGCGGCCGTCGATCCTGTGGGGCGACGTGTCACGGCCGACGGCGATCACGGTCGCGTGGTCGACGTTCGCGCAGTCGCTCACCGACAAGCCCATGAAGGGCATGCTGACCGGGCCGGTGACGATCCTGGCGTGGTCGTTCGTGCGCGACGACCAGCCGCTCGGCGAGACGGCGAACCAGGTGGCGCTGGCGCTGCGCGATGAGATCGCCGACCTCGAGGGCGCGGGCATCCGCGTCATCCAGGTCGACGAGCCGGCGCTGCGGGAGCTCCTTCCCCTCAAGGCGGCGGACCAGCCCGCCTACCTCGAGTGGTCGGTCGGCTCGTTCCGCCTCGCGACCGCGGGGGCCGCGCCGGCGACGCAGGTGCACACCCACCTCTGCTACTCGGAGTTCGATGTGGTCATCGACGCGATCGCGGCCCTCGACGCCGACGTGACCTCGATCGAGGCCGCCCGCAGCCGCGGTGAAGTGATCGGCGACATCCGGGTGTCGGGCTTCGCGGCCGGGATCGGCCCGGGCGTCTACGACATCCACTCGCCGCGCGTGCCCTCGGTCGACGAGATCACCGACCTCCTGGACCGCACGGTCGGCGAGCTCTCCCTGCGGCGCGTCTGGGTCAACCCCGACTGCGGGCTCAAGACGCGGGGGTACGACGAGACGGTCGCCTCGCTGAGGAATCTCGTCGAGGCGACCGGACTCGTGCGGGAGCGCGTCGGCGTCAGCCTCTAGGCGCGCGGCTTCTTCCCGGATGCTTCGGCCGGCGCGGATGCGCCGGTCGAGGCATCCTCGGTGTCGGGGATGACCTCGGTGTCGTTCTCGTCTTCGATGACCACCGTGTCGGCGTCGATGACGAGGGTGTCGGCGGTGCCGTCGGCGTCGTCGTCCTCGGCATCGACGGACTCCGCGACCGCCACCGCCTCGTCGGGGCGGACCTGCAGCAGCTCGAGGATCCAGGTCACGACGAGCGCGACGATGAGCACGAGGAAGATGTCGCCGGCCGACAGCGGTCGCAGTGCGAACAGCCAGATGACCGCGAGGACGATGATGAGCGTGCGCACCAGGGTGCGGTAGCGGTAGAGCCAGGCGCCGAAGCGTCCCGTGCCGAACCCGTGACTCGCCAGCTGCCGTCGTGCCGACGCGTTCAGGCTCGCAACGGCCTGGCGTGAGCGCACGGCCGGCGTCCAACGGCCGGCGAACCAGCCCAGGATCGCGATGACGACGCCGAGCAGCACGGCGATGGACGCGGTCTGCTGCATCGCGCCGACGAGGCTCTGGTAGACGACGTCGAGCGCTGTGACCGAGAGACCGAGCTGCGCCGCCGTCTGTCCGATGACCGGGTAGCCGACGGCGAACGCGATCGCCAGGGCACCGCCGCCGAGCGCGAAGCCGATGCCCGAGCCGAGCACCGCCGTGCTCCGGCGGCGCGCGATGAGGATGCCGAGCACGAAGAGCCCGATCGTGATGATCGGCAGCCACCAGCCCAGCGCCGTGGCGAGGGCGTACGTGGTGCGGATCGTCACGAGCGTGTCGCCGGTGCCGATGATGATGACCTTGTCGACGGCAGGGATCAGCTGCGCGATGCCGACGCCGCGATCGATGAGGTTCTGCTTGACGCGCTCGACGATCGCGCCGAGCTGGATGCCGAGGCCCTGGTCGTTCATCACCACGATGCCGCCGCCGTCGGACGTGGCCGCGGCGGTCAGGGCGCGGTGGGCGGCGCGGGTGGTCGCCGTCCAGGTGTCGGCGAAGGCGTCCGACTCGACGACGCGCGTGACGGTCTGCGTGAGGAGGTTCTGGAGTCCCTCCGCGGCCGGTGCCTGCAGCAGCTTGAGGGCCTGTGATGCGCGGGGCGGCAGCCCGAGCTGATCGATGCCGTCGAAGACGTTGGCCGTCAGCTCCTCGAAATCGACCTGGGCCTGCACGGCCTCGACGGTCTCGTCGATGATCATCTGCTGCACGGCGGGGTCATCGGCGAGCGGAGCCAGCGTCTGCACGAACGCGGCCTCGTCGACGAGCTCCAGCCGCGCCCACGCGGTGACGATCGAGATCGGGACGAGGATCGACGCGATCACGATGCACAGCGCGGAGAAGAACGCGCGCCAGCCGCTGCCTGCCGGGCGATTCGCCCTGCCGGTGGCCGGCGCGGGCGCGGCGCCGGCTCTGAGGAGGGCGTTCTCGGCCTCGAGCGCGTCCAGGCGGGCCTGGAGGTCGGGAACGTCTGGCGAGGGCGTGACGGCGGTCATTCCACCCTTATAGCGCGTCGCGCGTACTGCCCACCACCTCTGGCGTCGCGCGATTCGTGCGAAATGGCGTCAGACCGCGCGCAGCACCGCGACGACCTTGCCGAGCACGCTGGCGTCGTCGCCCAGGATCGGCTCGAACGCGGAGTTGCGGGGGAGGAGCCAGGTGTGGCCGTCGCGCTGGCGGAACGTCTTCACGGTCGCCTCGCTGTCGAGCATCGCGGCGACGATGTCGCCGTTGTCGGCGGTGGCCTGCGATCGCACCACGACCCAGTCGCCGTCGCAGATCGCGGCGTCGATCATCGACTCGCCGGAGACCTTGAGCATGAACAGGTCGCCCTTGCCGACGAGCTGGCGCGGGAGGGGGAAGATCTCCTCCACCTGCTGCTCGGCCGTGATGGGGACGCCCGCGGCGATGCGGCCGACCAGCGGCACGAGCGCGGCGTCGCCGACCGACGGCGCGGCGTCGGCGGGGCTCTCGGTGGCGGTCCCGGGCAGGTCGATGAGGACCTCCATGGCGCGGGTCTTGCCCGCGTCGCGCCGCAGGTAGCCGCTCAGCTCGAGCTGGTTGAGCTGGTGCGTGACGCTCGACAGCGACTTGAGGCCGACCGCATCGCCGATCTCGCGCATGCTGGGCGGGTAGCCGTGGCGGGCGATCGAGCGCTGGATCACCTCGAGGATCGCGAGCTGCTTCTCGCTCAGGCTCTTGCGCCGGCGGGTCTGGGGCTTCTCTCGCCCGGCCGCGTCGCTCATCTTCCGGCTCCGTCCTGCGCTCGGCCGCCGAGCGCTGTTTCTTCGAATGTCGGAGGCCCGTGGTGGGGTTCTCGTATCGAAACCGTATCCGGATCCCAGGCGATGAGGTGGCAACCTCGCCGCGTGTCGCGTTCGAGAGATCGACGTCGGAATGCGGTATTGACATCGTACAGACTCGAAGATAGCTTCGGAAGAGAGGTTCGTATTCTTCACTCCCGGCCGAGTGGAGAATGCGAATCTCTCCCCATCAGGAGGAGACGAGCATGACCGCGATCGACTTCACGACGTCCATCCCGTCGCCGGCCCGCGCCGCCGGTGCCGCAGCCCAGCGCGCCACGCGTGCCGTGGCCGGGCGATCAACGCGTCTGCGGTTGACGGTGCGCGGTCGTCGTGTGCTCGCCGTGCTGGCCGCTCTTCCGGCCGTGATCGCCCTGAGCGTCGCGGTGCTCGGCGGCGGCGCGGCGCTCGCCTCGCGTGACGCGGGCGCTCCCGCCGGCTCGTTCACGACAGTCACCGTCGCGCCCGGCGAATCGCTGTGGACGATCGCCGAAGCGGTCGCCCCCGACCGCGACCCGCGCGACGTGGTCGACGAGCTCGTGCGGCTGAACGCCCTCGACACCGTCCTCGTCCAGGCGGGCCAGCGCCTCGCGATCCCCGCGGCGTACGACCGCTGATCGCGCGGCGCGTCGCGCGACGTCACGCGGCGAGAGGTGCCCGATGGGCGGGCCTACCATGGGATGGGTGAGTGCACGTCTCGAAGATCTCCCCTTACGCGCCGACCTCCGGGGGCAGAAGCCCTACGGCGCCCCGCAGGCACCGCTTCCGGTCGCCCTGAACGTCAACGAGAACACTCATCCGGTTCCGGCCGAGGTCGCAGACGACATCCTCGACTCGATCGCACTCGCTCTGCGCGACGTCAACCGCTACCCCGACCGCGAGTTCACCGCCCTGCGCGAGGGCTTCGCCGACTATCTCGGTCACGGCCTCACTCGCGACCAGATCTGGGCCGCGAACGGCTCGAACGAGGTGCTGCAGCACATCCTGCAGGCCTTCGCGGGGCCGGGTCGCACCGCCTTCGGCTTCACTCCGACGTATTCGATGTACCCGCTGCTCACGCGCGGCACCGGCGCGGAATGGATCTCGGGCACCCGATCGGCCGACTTCACGATCGACGCCGAAGACGCGGCATCCCAGATCGCCGACGCCTCGCCTGACGTGGTCTTCCTCTGCTCGCCGAACAACCCGACCGGCACGCCCCTCGGTCTCGACGTCGTCGAGGCCGTGTACGAGGCCGCCGACGGGGTCGTCATCGTCGACGAGGCGTACTTCGAGTTCGCCCCGCACGACGAGCGCTCGGCGCTGACGCTGCTGCCCGGGCGCGAACGACTCGTCGTCTCGCGCACCATGAGCAAGGCGTTCGCCTTCGCCGGTGCCCGCGTCGGCTACCTGGCCGCCGATCCCGCCCTCATCGACGCACTCCGGCTCGTGCGCCTGCCATACCACCTCAGCGCGCTGACTCAGGCGGCGGCGTCCGCCGCGCTGCGTCATGCTCCGGTCATGCTGGGCATGGTCGACGAGATCGTCGCCCAGCGCGACCGCATCTCGGCCACGGTCGAGGCGCTCGGCTACACGCCCCACGAGTCCTGGACGAACTTCGTGCTGTTCGGCGGCGTGGCCGATCCGGCGGCCACCTGGCAGGCCCTGTACGACGAGGGTGTGCTCATCCGTGACGTCGGCATCCCGTCGCACCTGCGGGTCACCGCGGGCACCGCGGACGAGACCACCGCATTCCTCGACGCCCTCGCCTCGGTAGGATCGGCGGCATGAGCGCCGCACCACGTACCGCCTCGCTGCGCCGGGCGACGAGTGAGTCGACGGTCGAGCTGGAGCTCGATCTCGACGGCACCGGCCGCAGCCGCATCGACACCACGGTGCCGTTCTTCGACCACCTCCTGACCGCGTTCGCGAAGCACTCGCTCACCGATCTCACCGTGCGGGCATCGGGCGACACCGACATCGACGCCCACCACACCGTCGAAGACATCTCGATCGTGCTCGGCCAGGCGATCCGCGAGGCCCTCGGCGACAAGTCGGGCATCTCGCGCTACGGCGACGCTCTGGTGCCGCTCGACGAGGCGCTCGCGCAGGCCGTGGTCGACATCAGCGGCCGCCCCTACCTGGTGCACACCGGCGAGCCCGCCGGCTTCGAGCACCACCTCATCGGCGGCCACTTCACCGGTTCGCTCGTGCGACACACCTTCGAGGCCATCTCTTTCAACGCGGCACTGACCGTGCACGTCCGCGTGCTGTCGGGGCGCGACCCGCACCACATCGCCGAGGCGGAGTACAAGGCGTTCGCCCGCGCGTTCCGCCAGGCGAAGGCGCGGGACCCGCTCGTCGAGGGCATCCCGAGCACGAAGGGCGCCCTGTGACCGAAAGCGCTCCCGCCGAGCGGGAGAAGCCGCTCGTCGCCGTCCTCGACTACGGTTCGGGCAATGTCCACTCCGCGGTCAAGGCATTGGTCGCGGCGGGTGCCGACGCGCGGCTGACCTCCGATCGCGGTCTGATCATGGACGCCGACGGGCTCTTCGTGCCCGGTGTCGGCGCGTTCCGCGCGGTGGCCGAGGCGCTGCGCGCGAGCCGCGGCGACGAGCTCATCGAACGCCGGCTCGCCGGCGGCCGCCCGGTGCTCGGCGTGTGCGTCGGCATGCAGATCTTCTTCGAGCGCGGCGTGGAGCGCGGTGTCGACACCGAGGGCATGGGGGAGTGGCCGGGCGTCGTGACCGAGCTCGACGCCCCCGTGCTGCCCCACATGGGCTGGAACACCGTCGAGCCGGGCGAGGGCTCGCGCCTCTTCCGGGGCATCGAGCACGAGCGGTTCTACTTCGTCCACTCGTTCGGTGCGCAGAAGTGGCTGCTCGACGTCCGGCCGCCGTTCCCCGAGCCCGTCCTGACGTGGTGCGAGTACGGCACGCGGTTCCTCGCCGCGGTCGAGAACGGGCCGCTGTCGGCCACGCAGTTCCACCCGGAGAAGTCCGGGGATGCCGGCATCCGTCTTCTCACGAATTGGATCGACGGCCTCGGCGGGGCTACCCTCTGAGACCGTGCCGTCTGCGGGAGCGCGTGCTTCCGTGATCCGCCCCACAGCTTCCCCACGTCTGAGTCAGGATCCATGAACGATTTCGCGTCCACACCCAAGCTCGTCCTCCTGCCCGCCGTCGATGTCGCGGACGGCAAGGCCGTCCGCCTGACGCAGGGCGAGGCCGGCACCGAGACCAGCTACGGCGACCCCGTCGACGCAGCCCTCGACTTCGCGCGGCAGGGTGCCGAGTGGATCCACCTCGTCGACCTCGACGCCGCGTTCGGTCGGGGCAGCAACGCCGGCGTGCTCCGCAAGGTCATCAAGCAGGTCCGCGGCGTGCAGGTCGAGCTCTCGGGCGGCATCCGCGACGACCGCACGCTCGAGGCGGCCCTCGAGAGCGGCGCGTCGCGTATCAACCTCGGCACCGCGGCGCTCGAGAACCCCGAGTGGGCCGCCGACGTCATCGGCCGCTACGGCGACGCGATCGCCGTGGGCCTGGACGTGCGCGGCACGACGCTCGCCGCGCGCGGCTGGACGCGCGAGGGCGGCGACCTGTGGACGGTGCTCGACCGCCTCGAAGCGGCCGGCTGCAGCCGCTACGTCGTCACCGACGTCACGAAGGACGGCACCCTCAAGGGCCCGAACCTCGATCTCCTGCGCGAGCTGACCACGCGCACCCCGAAGCCGATCGTCGCCTCGGGCGGCGTGTCGAGCCTCGACGACATCGCGGCACTGCGCGATCTCGTCCCGCTCGGCGTCGAGGGCGCGATCGTGGGCAAGGCGCTGTATGCCGGAGCCTTCACGCTCGCCGAGGCGCTGGATGTCGCCGGACACTGACCCCCACGGCCACCACGGCCACGCGCACGGCGGCGACTCCGCCGGCGTGCCGTGGGAGGGTCGCAGCTTCCAGGCGAACCCGCACTCCTCCGACGACGGCTCGGCCGATCCGGCGCTGCTCGCCGCGCTCACCGCGTTCCGCGCGGGAACGGGCGGTGAGCGTGAGGTCGTCGACGCCTACCGGGCGGCGCGCCTGCTGATCCCGCTCGTCGCCGAGAAGGGCGACCACGGCATCGGGGCGCACGGCCTCGAGGTCGACAAGACGCAGGAGCTCTCCATCGTCACGGTGGCCGCTCCCGACGGCCGTCGCGTGCTGCCCGTGTTCACGTCGGTCGATGCCATGAGGCGATGGGATGCCGCGGCCCGGCCGGTTCCGGCGGACGGCGTCCGCACCGCCCTGTCTGCTGCGGCCGACGACACCGACCTCATCGTGGTCGACCCGGCGTCCGAGACCGAGTTCGTCATCCGGCGTCCCGCCGTGTGGGCGATCGGCCAGGGCCTCCCGTGGGAGCCGAGCTTCCTGTCGCCCGAAGTGGTGGCGGGGCTCCACGAGAGCATCGGCGGTGAGCTGTCGGTCATCGACCTCGCGGTCGAGCCCGGCGACCCCGATGCGCGACTGCGCGGCCCCGAGCTGGTGGTCCGCCTGCACCTGATGGACGGGCTCGAGAAGGCCGAGCTCGACGCGCTGCTCGCACGCCTCGCCAAGCGGTGGGCAGCCGATGACCGCATCGCCGTCCTGGTCGACTCCCTGACGGTCAAGCTCGTCCGCGCCTGACGGACGAGCCCTTGCGGCCCCCGGCCGGCCGGTGGATGATCGGCTCCGCGGAGGTGGCGGATGGAGCACGGGGCGAGCAGTGACTACGGGCGGGCGCTGCACACGGCGCACCGCCACGCGATGGCGTGGCTCGATTCGCTCGACGAGCGCCCGATCCGCCCCGAGCTCGATGCCGATGCGGTCCGCGATCGCTTCGCGGCCGAACTGCCCGATGAGCCCAGCGACGCGACCTCCGTCGTGGCGGAGCTCGTGGCTGCCGCGGAACCGGGCCTCATGGCGATGGGCTCTTCACGCTTCTACGGCCTTGTGACCGGTGGCACCTATCCGGCGGCACTCGCGGCGGACTGGCTCGTGTCGGCCTGGGACCAGAACACGGGGCCACGTCAGGTCGCCGGGGCGACGGCCGCCGTGGAGGAGACCGCCGGACGCTGGCTCCTCGACGTCCTCGGGCTGCCGCCCGACAGCGGAGTCGGCTTCTCGACCGGCGCCACGGGCGCGAACCTGGCCTGTCTGATCGCCGCCCGCGACGCCCTCGTCCGCGAACGTGGGGGCGACCCCGCTGCCGGACTGCATGATCTGCCGCCCGTCCGCTTCTTCGCGGGCGACGCCGTGCACACCTCGGTCGTCCTGGCGGGACGCATGTCGGGGCTCGGTGCTCCCCGAACAGTGGGCGCGGACGCGCAGGGCCGGATCGACGTCGACGGACTGGCGCGGGCGCTGCACGAGCACGGCGACGACCCCGCCATCGTCGCCCTGCAGGCGGGCGACGTGCACTCCGGCGCGTTCGACGATTTCGTCGAGGCCGTGGAGGTGGCGCATCTAGCCGGCGCGTGGGTGCACATCGACGGTGCCTTCGGACTGTGGGCCGCCGCGAGCCTTCGATCACGGCACCTCGTCGAGGGGGTCGCGCACGCGGATTCGTGGGCGACGGACGCCCACAAGACGCTCAACGTCCCCTACGACTGCGGGGTCGCGATCGTCCGCGACGAGACGGCGATGACCGCGGCCCTCGGCGCGCACGCGGCCTATCTCCCCGAGGTGGCCGGCGTCGCCGACCCCTACGACCACGTCACCGAGATGTCGCGCCGGGCGCGCGGCGTTCCGGTCTGGGCCGCGCTGCGGTCGCTCGGCCGTCAGGGGGTCGCCCAGCTGGTGGACGGGCTGACGGATGCTGCAACCGCCCTCGCCGCCGGATTCCGTGCGATTCCCGGGCTCGAGGTGCTCAACGACGTCGTGTTCACGCAGGTCTGCCTCGCCGCGAGGGACGATGCGTCGACCGCGGCGCTGGGGGAGTGGCTGCGCGCCGAGGGGACGGCGTGGGCCTCATCCTCTACCTGGCACGGACGCACGGTGGTGCGGTTCTCGGTGAGCAACCACGGCACCGATGCGGAGGCGGTCCGCCGCACCGTCGACGCGGTCGCGCGCGGCGCGGCGGCCCTGGGGCTCGAGGACTGAGCCCCAGGAGCCGGGGAGTATCACCGGGTCAGGTGACCGGGCCGGTCCACTTCTCGCCGGGGCCCTTGCCGATCGGGTCGGGGATGACCGAGGCCTCGCGGAAGGCGAGCTGCACCGAGCGCAGGCCGTCGCGGAGCGAGCGGGCGTGCATGTCGCTGATCTCGGGCGCGCCGGCGGTGATGAGCCCTGCGAGGGCGTTGATGAGCTTGCGGGCCTCGTCGAGGTCGGTCTGCGTCTCGGGGTCGTCGGCCAGCCCCACCTTGACGGCGGCGGCGCTCATCAGGTGAACCGCGGCTGTCGTGATGACCTCGACGGCCGGCACATCGGCGATGTCGCGCGAGGCCGAGGCGGCCGCCCGCTCCTGCTCCTCCCAGCGCGCCTGGCGCTCAGCATCCACTGCGGTCGCGCTCGTCTGATCGCCGTCCTGGTCTCGAATCGTGTCCACGCCGTTCTCTCTGATAGACTGCTGCGGTCTCCGGTGCGTTCTGTACCGGATCGGAAAGTGGATCACATCCCACCCGCGCTTGCCGTTCCAGGCTACCGGGTCATGCACTCCGCCCCGACCGTTCTGCGGCCGGGGTAGCCGTCGGGGCGACCGGACGGGAACTCCATCACCGGAGAGGGTGCAGGAAGTCGGCGCTCGAAGCGTCTGACGGGTGGAGTGGATCTTCCTCCGCCCGCGATACGACTGCGTGTCGCGGTGGTCCAGCCCATATACCCAAGGAGTTCCGCATCAGCGATCCCCGCACCAACGACCGCATCCGGGTCCCCGAGGTCCGCCTCGTCGGTCCGAACGGAGAGCAGGTCGGCGTCGTCCGCATCGAGGTGGCGCTGCGCCTGGCCCAGGAGGCCGACCTCGATCTCGTCGAGGTGGCCCCCAACTCGAAGCCGCCCGTGGTCAAGATCATGGACTACGGCAAGTTCAAGTACGAGGCTGCGCAGAAGGCCAAGGAAGCGCGTCGCAATCAGGCGAACACCGTCCTCAAGGAGGTCCGGTTCCGTCTGAAGATCGAGGCCCACGACTACATCACCAAGCTCAAGCGCGCCGAGGGCTTCCTCCAGTCCGGCGACAAGGTCAAGGCGATGATCCTGTTCCGCGGTCGCGAGCAGTCGCGTCCCGAGCAGGGCGTGCGCCTGCTCCGCAAGTTCGCGGAGGACGTCGCCGAGTTCGGCACGGTCGAATCGAACCCCACGATCGACGGCCGCAACATGGTGATGGTGGTCGCACCGCACAAGAACAAGTCCGAGGTGAAGACCGAGCAGAACGCTCAGCGCGCCGCGAACAAGGAAGCTGCCCGCTCCGCCCGGAGCGGCGGCGCGACGACGGCCGACGCCGCCGAGGCGACCGAGGCCCCTGCGGCCGATGCGCCGGCCGCAGCCCCCGAGGCAGCCACGGCCGAGTAAGGCCCCACAGACTCCCGCACCGCGGGATACCGACTCCCGCCTGGGCGGGAAGTGAAACGAAGGAAGAAGAGATGCCGAAGCAGAAGACCCACTCGGGCGCCAAGAAGCGCTTCAAGGTCACCGGCAGCGGGAAGCTCATGAAGCAGCAGGCGAACCTTCGCCACAACTTCGAGGGCAAGCCCAGCCGCCGTACCCGCCGCCTGTCGCAGGAGCAGGTCCTCGCCCCGGGCGACGCCAAGGTCGCGAAGAAGCTCCTCGGCCGCTGACGCGCGCCGACGCAAGTTAGGAACATCAAGAAATGGCTAGAGTCAAGCGGGCCGTCAACGCCCACAAGAAGCGTCGCGTCATCCTCGAGCGTGCCTCGGGTTACCGTGGCCAGCGTTCGCGCCTGTACCGCAAGGCGAAGGAGCAGGTCACCCACTCGCTCGTCTACGCGTACCGCGACCGTCGCAAGCGCAAGGGCGACTTCCGCCGCCTGTGGATCCAGCGCATCAACGCCGCTGCCCGTCAGAACGGCATCACGTACAACCGCTTCATCCAGGGCCTCGGCCTCGCGGGTGTGCAGGTCGACCGTCGCATGCTCGCCGAGCTCGCGGTGAACGAGCCCAAGACGTTCGCGTCGCTCGTCCAGACCGCCAAGAAGGCGCTGCCCGAGAACGTCAACGCTCCCAAGAGCGCCTGAATCGGCATCCGTTGTCTCGAAAGGGGCGTCCTCCTCACGGAGGGCGCCCCTTTCGCATGTGCGGGCGGCGGCAGACGGTGAGAAACGCATTCCGGGATGGGGTCCCCACGCCCTCTCCAGACGCCGCTGGCGCGTCGCCCGGAGCCTCTGGGCGCGTGGGCCCAGCCGCGACTCTAGACTGAGAGCCGTGCTCGAGAACCCTCGCTCTCCGCGTGTCCGCGCCGTCGCGAAGCTGACGAAGCGCAGCGCCCGTCAGGAGACCGGCCTGTTCCTGCTGGAGGGTCCGCAGGCCGCCCGCGAGGCGCTGGCGTACCGGCCCGACACCCTCGTCGAGATCTTCGCCACGCCCACCGCGCTCGAGAAGCACACCGATGTGCGCGACGCCGCGAAGGACGCCGGACTCGAGGTCGTCTACACGACCGAGGCGGTGCTCGACGCGATGGCCGACACCGTGACCCCGCAGGGCATCGTCGCGGTCGCCCGTCAGTCGCCGACGTCCTTGCGCGACGTCTTCGCCGCCTCGCCGCGTCTCGTCGCGATCTGTGAAGAGGTGCGCGACCCCGGCAACCTCGGCACGATCATCCGCGCGGCCGACGCCGCCGGCGCGGACGCCGTCGTGCTCACCGGACGCACCGTCGACCCCTACAACCCCAAGGTCGTGCGCGCGACGACCGGGTCCCTGTTCCACGTGCCTGTCGCGGTAGGAGTCGATCTCGCGACCGCCGTGGCGAAGGCGCACGAGGCGGGCGTCCGCGTGATCGCCGCCGATGTCGGGGGAGGGGACTTCCTCGCGTCGCGCGACGTGCTCGCGGAGCCGACGGCGTGGCTCTTCGGCAACGAGGCCCGCGGCCTCGAGGAGGACGCGCTGGCGCTGGCAGACCTCTCGCTGCGGCTGCCGATCTACGGCGCGGCCGAATCGCTGAACCTGGCCACCGCGGCCAGCGTCTGCCTGTACGAGACCGCCTTCGCGCAGCGCGCGGCCCGCTGAGGCGCCCTGTTACAACACGGTTAAGACGCGGGCAAGGCTCTGGCATCGTGTCGGAGCGCGGTTCTAGGGTGTGGCTATGACGCCCGATGACAGTGCGCAGGCGCAACAGCCGGCCGCGCAGGCGAATCCGACGAGCAACATCTCGGTCCGCCGCGGTGATCCCCTCGTCCAGATCTCGAACGTTCAGAAGCACTACGGCGACTTCCAGGCCCTGAAAGACATCGACCTCACCGTCAACCGCGGTGAGGTCGTCGTCGTGATCGGTCCCTCCGGCTCTGGCAAGTCGACCCTGTGCCGCACGATCAACCGCCTCGAGACGATCACGAGCGGCACGATCACGATCGACGGCAAGGAGCTCCCGAAGGAGGGCAAGGCCCTCGCGGGGCTGCGTGCCGACGTCGGCATGGTGTTCCAGTCGTTCAACCTGTTCTCGCATCTGACGATCCTCGAGAACGTCACCCTCGGGCCGATCAAGGTCAAGAAGATGAAGAAGGCGGACGCCGAGGCCGTCGCCAAGCAGCTGCTCGACCGCGTCGGGGTCGGGCACCAGGCGTCCAAGCTCCCGGCCCAGCTCTCGGGCGGTCAGCAGCAGCGCGTCGCCATCGCACGCGCCCTGGCGATGCAGCCCAAGGTGATGCTGTTCGACGAGCCCACCAGCGCGCTCGACCCGGAGATGATCAACGAGGTGCTCGACGTCATGGTCGGCCTCGCCCAGGACGGCATGACGATGATCGTCGTCACGCACGAGATGGGCTTCGCCCGCAAGGCGGCCGACCGCGTCGTCTTCATGGCCGACGGGCAGATCGTCGAGGAGTCGACCCCCGAGCAGTTCTTCACGAACCCGCAGAGCTCGCGCGCGAAGGACTTCCTCTCGAAGCTGCTCACGCACTGAACCCCTCGCCGCAGCCGTCGGAAGGACGACACGAGCACACATCTCAGACTTCGAACCGCACGAACCCGACGTCGGAACATACGGAACCCGTGGAAACACATGCAACAGGAGGAACACATGCGCAAGACGAAGTTGATCGCGGGCGTCGGCCTGGCAGCCGCCGCCCTTCTCGCCCTCACCGCGTGCAACAGCGGCACGCCGGGGGCGGCCCCGTCGGAGTCGGCGGCGGGTGGTGACGAGGAGACCTCGTCGACGCCCTGGACCGTCGCCACCGACGTCACGATCGAGGGCAGCCCGACCTTCGACGCCATGACCGAGCGCGGGAGCGTCAAGGTCGGCGTCAAGGAGGACCAGCCCGGTCTCGGCTACCTCGACCCCACCACCGGTGAGCGGACCGGCTTCGACATCGACATCGCACGCTGGATCGCCGCCTCGCTCGGCTTCGACGAGGACCAGATCGAGTTCCAGGCGATCCCGTCGGCGAACCGCGAGCAGGCGATCGTGAACGGCGACATCGACTACTACGTCGGCACGTACTCGATCACCGACAAGCGCAAGGAGCAGATCTCGTTCGCCGGTCCGTACTTCGTGACCGGCCAGGGCCTTCTGGTCGCCGCCGACAACGACACCATCGACGGGCCTGAATCGCTCACGTCCGACATGGTGGTCTGCTCGGCGACGGGCTCCACCTCGATCCAGCGGATCAAGGACATGGGCACCGCGCAGACGAAGGAGTACGACACCTACTCCGCCTGTGTCGAAGACCTGAAGAACGGCCAGGTCGACGCGGTGACCACCGACGAGGCGATCCTCATCGGCTACGCCGCGCAGGACCCTGACAACCTCAAGGTCGTCGGCGACGTCTTCAGCGAGGAGCGCTACGGCGTGGGTCTCGCCAAGGGCGACACGGCGCTGCAGGAGTACATCAACACGATGTTCACCGACGGCGGCGACATCTGGCAGCAGATCTTCGACAACAACCTCGGCGCTTCGGGCGTCGAGGGCGAGCAGCCGGAGGTCGACCCGGCCAGCTGACCCGGTCCGTGGCGGCGCCCTCGCGGCGCCGCCACGGCAGGGCGGGTGCCGCGGGGGTGGACGAGGGAAGGGGGGGCGATGGGGGTCATCACAGACAAC